>JAUYAJ010000592.1 GCA_030693565.1 Rubrivivax sp. | reverse complement strand
TGGCCGATGTGCGTCATCAGGTGGCGGGTGTCGGCATCCTTGCAGCCGGCGTTGACTATGATGAAGAGGTCGCCGAAACCGGCCGCGGGGTCGGGGCGGGTGACCATCAAGTCGTCGAGCAGGCCGCCGCTGGCGTTGGTGAAGAAGGCGTAGCGCTGGCGGCCGACGGCGAGGTCGACGAGGTCGACCGGCACCAGCGATTCGAGCGCCGCAGCGGCGTCGGCGCCGACCAGGCGCAGCTGGCCCATGTGCGAGACGTCGAACAGCGCTGCGGCCTGGCGGCAGTGTTTGTGCTCGGCGATCAAGCCGTCGGCGTACTGCACCGGCATCGAATAGCCGGCAAAGCCGACCATGCGCGCGCCCAGGCGGACATGCAGGTCGTGCAACGGGGTCTGGAGCAGGGCGGTCTCGGTCATGACGGAATCCTTCGAGGGCGGCAATCCACCCTCCGATCATCGGTGGATGGGGCCCTCGCTGTCCGCTTTACCTGAGAGATTCGACGACGCCGCACCGCGTAGCGGCCGATGTGCCTTGCCCCTTCGGTGGGCTGCCTGTGGCGACAGCCTCTCTCCAGTGAGGTAACGAGTCAGTCCTTTTGCCTGAGCGTTCGAGGTCATTCCCCTGCGCCTTCGGCGGCTGCCCGTGGGCAACTCTCTCCTGACGCCGCCAGTGTAGCAGTGGGCTCGGACCCATTCGCCGGCACCAGCGACGGCACGCTGAGCTCGATGGCCATCAACCACCGAGCCGCTCGCGCAGCCTGCGCACGGCGGTGTCGACCGTCGTCAGCACCGGCAGTCCGGTGCGCTCGGCGACACGCTGGCGCGCGCGCGCCAGGCTGAACTGGGCGAGCGCGATCACCGTGCAGCCGCGCCCGGCCAGCACCATGGCGGCCTGGGCGGCGAGCTCGTCGTGGGTTTCGAGATCGCCGCGGTTCAGCGCCTCGAGCGCGCCGTCGGCCAGGGCCGTGTCGAGCGCGGTGCCGGGCGGGAATTCCGCCGGCATCGAAGCCAGCGTCGGGCCGAAGGTGGCGACCAGGCCGATGCGCCCGCCCAGGGCCAGCGCTTCGTCGATCATCGCCTCGTTGGGCTTGAGCACCGGCAGGCCGGCATGCCGGCGCGCCACCGCGTCAATGCAGGGCCCGAAAGCCGAACAGGTGAACAGGATGCCTTTTGCGCCGGTGCCCACCGCGTAGTCGGCCAGCGCGACGAAGCGCGCCGTCATCGTTTCGTCCAGCCCGCGCGGTGAGCACGCGAGGTCGGCCGACAAGCTGTCGTCGAGCAGGTTCATGCGCAGCGCCTGCGGCCACTGGCGTTCGAACTCGGCATTCACCGGCGCCACCGAAAGCGCCAGCGCATGGATCAACGCGACGCGCGTCATGTCGACGCCTTTGCCACCGGGCGTGCGACGCCGCGCGGCAGCCGGGCGCGCTGCATCAGCACCACCAGCGCCAGCAGGCCCATGGCCGGCAGGAACATCCATTCCTTGTCCGGGCGTTCGGTCGGCACTTCGATGCTGGCGATCTTGAAGCCTTGTTCGACGCCGAGCTTCTCGGCGCGCGAGCCGAACTGCACTTGGGCGATCTGCATCTCGTCGCCCAGCGGCACCACCACCATGCCGATCTTGCGCAGGCGTTCGCGCGCTGGAGCGGCATCACCCAGCGGCAACAGCACACCCTTGCGGATGTCCTTGCCGTCGATGTTCGTGCCCTCGACCCAGATGCGCTTGCTGCTGCCGGCGGGCGCGGCTTCCACCAGCGGCATCAGCTGGGTCGCCGCCACACTTTGGTAGGGCGGATAGACCATGTCCCACCAGTAGCCGGGACGGAACAAGGTGAAGGTGACGAGCAGCAAGGCCACCGACTCCCACCAGCGCGAGCGCACGACGAAGTAACCCTGGGTGGCGGCGGCGAAGATCAGCATCGCCACCGTGGCACTGACCACCGTCAGCACCAGGTGCAGCGGCGACGCGATGCCGATCAGCAGCAGCTGGGTGTTGAAGATGAACAGGAAGGGCAGGATGGCCGTGCGCATGCTGTAGAAGAAGGCGGTGACGCCGGTCTTGAGCGGGTCGGTGCGCGCGATCGCGGCGGCGGCGAACGAAGCCAGGCCGACGGGCGGCGTGACGTCGGCCATCAGCCCGAAGTAGAAGACGAACAAGTGGACCGCGATCAGCGGCACCAGCAGCCCGCTTTGCGCGCCGAGCTCGACCACCACCGGCGCCATCAGCGTCGAGACGACGATGTAGTTGGCGGTGGTGGGCAAGCCCATGCCCAGGATCAGGCTGACGACGGCGACCAGGATCAGCATCACGATCAGGTTGCCGCCCGAGAGCAGTTCGACGACTTCGGTCATCACCAGGCCGATGCCGGTCAGCGAGACGGTGCCGACGATGATGCCGGCCGCCGCGGTGGCCACACCGATGCCGATCATGTTGCGGGCGCCGGCCTCGAGGCCGTTGACGAGGTCGGTCGCGCCATGGCGCAGCGCGCCGGCGTAATCACCACGGCCGCGCAGCATGGCGATGATCGGGCGCTGGGTGAGCATGACGAAGATCATGAACATCGTCGCCCAGAAGGCCGACAGCGCCGGCGACAGCTGCTCGATCATCAGGCACCAGATCAGCACCACCACCGAGAGCAGGTAGTGCAGGCCGGACTTGAGCGTCGGCGCTGTCTCGGGCAGCTCGAACACCGGGGCGTCGGGGTCGTCGAGCTTGAGCTCGGGCTGGCGCGAACCGACCCACAGCAAACCGATGTAGGCCGCCAGCACACCGACGCCGATGACGTAGATCGCCGCCGCGCCGAGCGCGCCTTTGACCCAGCCAATGCCCCAGTAGACCGCGCCGGCCAGCACGACGAAGCCGCTGACGGTGAGTCCGAACGAGATCAGGCGCTGGCCGGCTGTGGCTTGCGAGCGCCGCGGCAGCCCTTTCAGGTCGGCCTTGAGCGCTTCAAGGTGGACGATGTAGAAGAGTGCGATGTACGAGATGATGGCTGGCAGAAAGGCGTGCTTGATGACCTCGGTGTAAGGGATGCCGACGTACTCCACCATCAGGAAGGCCGCCGCCCCCATCACCGGCGGCATCAGCTGGCCGTTCACCGAGCTCGACACTTCGACCGCGCCGGCCTGGTCGGGCCGGTAGCCCACGCGCTTCATCAGCGGGATGGTGAAGGTGCCGGTGGTGACGACGTTGGCGATCGACGAGCCCGAGATGATGCCGGTGGCCGCCGACGAGACGACGGCCGCTTTCGCCGGGCCGCCGCGCATGTGGCCGAGCAGCGCAAAGGCCGACTGGATGAAGTAGTTGCCGGCGCCGGCCTTGACGAGCAGCGAGCCGAACAGCACGAAGAGGAAGATGAAGCCGCTGGACACGCCCAGCGCGACGCCGAACACGCCTTCGGTGGTCAACCACTGGTGCGACATCACGCGCGACAGCGAGGCGCCCTTGTGCGCAATCATGTCGGGCATGTAAGGCCCGCCAAAGGTGTAGATGAGGAAGACGATGGCGACGATGACCATCGGCAGGCCGAGCGCGCGCCGGGTGGCTTCGAGCAGCAGCACCATGCCGACCACGCCGACCACCAGGTCTTGCAGGATCGGCTGGCCCGGGCGTGTCGACAGCTCACGGTAGAAGACGAACAGGTAGCTCGCGCAAGCGGCACCGACGAGGGCGAACGCCCAGTCGACGATGGGCACCCGGTTGCGCGGCGAGCCACCAAAAGCAGGGTAGGCCAGGTAGGCCAGGAAGACCGCGAAGGCCAGGTGGATGGCGCGCGACTGGGTGTCGTTGAAAACACCGACGCCCAATGAGAACGGCAATGGTGACGCGATCCAGAGCTGGAACAGGCTCCACGCCAGGCACACACCGAGGATCAGCTTGCTGACCAGCGGGCCGGGATTGCGGCCGCCACTGTCGTTGTCGGCCACCAGCTGGTTGACATCGACGTCAGCCGCCGCCTTGTTCTTGTTCGACATTCGGGGCCTCCAGTTCGCGCACGCCGGGCGCAAGAGGCCGCACGGCCCGAAGGCGCGTGCGGCCTGTCCTCAGGGACAGTTCAGGGGCGGATCAGAGCCAGCCCTTTTCCTTGTAGTACTTCATCGCGCCCGGATGCAGCGGCGCCGAGTTGCCGTCCTTGACCATGCTCTTCGGGTCGAGGTTGGCGAACGCTGGGTGCAGCTTCTTGAACTCGTCGAAGTTCTCGAACACCGCCTTGACCAGTTCGTAGACCGTGGCTTCAGGCACCTTGGCCGAGGCCACGAAGGTGGCCAGCACGCCATAGGTCGGGGTCGGGTTCGGATGCCCGGCGTAGAGGCCGCCCGGGATGTTGACCTTGGCGTAGTAAGGCGCGCCTTTGACCAGCTTGTCGACTGCAGCGCCGGTCAGCGGCACCAGCTTGGCGCCGCAGGTGGTGATCGGATCCTGGATGTTGGCCGACGGGTGGCCGACACCGTAGAAGAAGCCGTCGATCTTGTTGTCGCACAGCGCGGCGCCATGCTCGTCAGCCTTGAGCTCCGAGGCCAGGCCGAAGTTGGCCGTGGTCCAGCCCATCGAGGCCAGCAACTCGTCCATCGAGGCGCGTGTGCCCGAGCCCGGGTTGCCGATGTTGAAGCGCTTGCCTTTCAGGTCGTCGAACTTGGCGACATTGGCTTCCTTGCGCGCCAGCACGGTGAAGGGCTCGGGGTGGACCGAGAAGACGGCGCGCAGGTCGGCCATCTTGCCGTCTTTCTCGAACACCTTGCTGCCGTTGAAAGCGTGGAACTGCCAGTCGGACTGGGCGACGCCGAAGTCGAGCTCGCCAGCGCGGATGGTGTTGATGTTGAAGACCGAGCCGCCGGTCGACTCGACCGAGCAGCGGATGCCGTGGCGGGCGCGGTCCTTGTTCATCAGGCGGCAGATCGCGCCGCCGGCGGCGTAGTAGACGCCGGTCACGCCACCGGTGCCGATGGTGATGAACTTCTGCTGCGCCATGGCCGGCGTGGCCGGCAGCATCAGGGCGAGGGCGGCAGCGGCCAGGCTGCTGCGGAAGAAGGTGCGGGTCAAGGGTTGGGTCATGCTCACTCCTGGGTGTTTGACGAGTCGGATGGTGATGGTCGTCTGGCGGACCGGATGTGTCCAGTGGCGCTGACGACCGCGGGGTGGTCGGTGTGTCTGGTCACTGTCGCTGGGTCCGGGCCTCCTGGGGACGGGGTTGGCGGGGCAGGCTGGTGAGCGCGGCGTCGAGCGCTGCGCGCAGCCGCTCGACGATCGCGTCGAGCTCGCTGTCGGAGACGATGAAGGGCGGCGCCAGCAGCACATGGTCACCGCGCTGGCCGTCCAGTGTGCCGCCCATGGGGTAGACCAACAGGCCATGCGCCATCGCCTGCTGCTTGATCAGCGCGTGCAGCTTCAGGGCCGGCTCGAAAGGCGTCTTGCGGGCGCGCTCGGTCACCAGTTCGATGGCCTGGAAAAGGCCGCGGCCGCGGATGTCGCCGACGTTCGGATGCTCGGCGAAGGTGGCGCGCAGGCGCTCGGCCAGGCCGGCGCCCTGGCGGCGCACGGCGGCGAGCAAGTCGTCGCGTTCGATCACTTGCTGCACCGCCAGCGCGGCGGCGCAGGCGCTGGCGTGGCCGAGGTAGGTGTGGCCATGCTGGAACAGGCCGCTGCCCTGGCTGAAGGCGTTGACGATGTGGCGCTGCGCGAGCACGGCGCCAATCGGCTGGTAGCCGCCGCCCAGGCCCTTGGCCACCGTCATCAGGTCGGGCACGACTTGTTCCTGCTCGCAGGCGTGCAGCGTGCCGGTGCGGCCCATGCCGCACATCACCTCGTCCAGGATCAGCAGGATGCCGTGGCGTGAGCACAGCTCGCGCACGCCTTGCAGGTAGCCCGGCACCGGCGGCACGGCGCCCAGCGTGGCGCCGACCACGGTTTCGGCGACGAAAGCGATCACGGTGTCCGGGCCCAGGCGTTCGATGGCGTCGGCGAGTTCGCGCACCAGGCGCTGGCCGTACTGCTCGGGCGTTTCGTCGGCGCTGCGGTCGCGGTATTCGTAGCAAGGCGCGACATGGGTCACCGGAATGAGCAGCGGTGCGAACTGCTGGCGCCGCCAGGCGTTGCCGCCCACGGCCAGCGCACCCAGCGTGTTGCCGTGGTAACTCTGGCGGCGCGCGATGAAGTGCTGGCGCTGCGGCTGGCCGATCTCGACGAAGTATTGGCGCGCCATCTTCAGCGCGGCTTCCACCGCTTCGGAGCCGCCCGAGACGAAGTAGGCGTGGCTGGTGCCTGCCGGCGCGCGCGCCACCAGGTGGTCGGCCAGACGCTCGGCGACCTCGGTCGTGAAGAAGCTGGTGTGGGCATAAGCCAGCTGGTCGATCTGCGCGTGCATCGCGGCCAGCACGTCCGGGTGGCCGTGGCCCAGGCAGGACACGGCGGCGCCGCCGCAGGCGTCGAGGTAGGTGTGGCCGCTGCCGTCGGTCAGCGTGAGGCCCTGGCCGGACACCGCCGTGGGCAGGGCCTGGCGCAGCTGGCGGTGAAACACATGGGTCAATTCGAGATCTCCATCGGGTCGGTTTCGGCGTTGGTGCGCGGGGCGCGCGCCGATGCCGGACGCTCCCAGTACGCGCGGGTACGGCGCAGGTGTTCCTGCATCTGGCGCAGCCGGCGCTGGGCAGCGACACCACCGCGTGCCGCCAGCGTGGCCACCAAGGCCTCGGCCAGCGCTTCGGCACCCAGCGTCGACTGGAAGAAGCTGCTCGTTGCGGTCTCGAACAACAGCACGTGCTGGGCCCGGCGCGCGATCGGCGCCAGCGCGGCGTCGGTCATCGCCAGCACCGCCGCACCTTGCTCATGGGCGAGTTGCACGCCTTCGACGGTCTGGCGCGTATAGGGCGACTGGCTGATCGCGATCAGCAGATCGTCGCGTTCCAGCCGGGTGATCTGGTCGGCCATCGTGCCGCCCAGGTCGTTGATCAGCGTGCCGTTGGCGGCCAGCAGTCCGTAGACATAGTGCAGATGAAACGCGACGCCGTGGCACACACGAAGGCCCAGAAAGTAGACGTTCTTCGCCTGCAGCATCGCGTCGGCCGCGGCCTCGATGCGCGCCGCCGTGTTCAGCGCCAGCACCGAGGCGACGTTCCTTTGTTGCAGCAGGTTGAGCTGGGCCGACGCTTCAGGCGCAGCGGCAAACCGGATCGGCGTCGGATCGGTGCGCTGCAATGCCGCCATCGGCAGGCCGCCGGCCAGATGGTTGACGAAAGGCCGGCGCAGTTCCTCGAAACCTTCGAAGCCCA
>JAUYAJ010000586.1 GCA_030693565.1 Rubrivivax sp. | reverse complement strand
CGGGCTTGAACTGGCCTTCGGTCTGCCGCCCCAGGTGCGAGGTCACCATCACCGCGGCGCCGGCGTCCAGCGCCATGCGGATGCACGGCACCGAGGCGCGCACCCGCGTGTCTTCGGTGATCTGGCCGGCCTTGTCCAGCGGCACGTTGAGGTCGGCACGGATGAAGACACGGCGGCCGGCCAGTTGGCCGCCAGCGGCGAGGTCAGTGAAACGGATGACGTTCATGGCAGCAAGCAATGAGGTTGACGGATGGGCCCAGTGTCGCAGACGCGCCGGCCTACCAGCCCAGGCCCAGGCGCAGCGCCAGCAGCGCCGCGGTGCCGGTGACGATGGTGCCCAGGATGCCGCGGCGCCAGAAGAAGTAGCCGGCAGCGGCGGCGGCAGCGTAGATGCGCGCGTCCTTCACGGTCGTGATCAGCTCGCCCTGGTGCATCACCACCTCGGGCACGATGACGGCGGTCAGCGCCGCCAGCGGTGCGTAGCGCAGCCCCTGGCGCAGCCAGGCCGGCATCGGGATCTCGCGCCGCGGCAGCACGAAGAAGCCGCGCGTCAGCACCGTGATCAGCGCCAGGCCGACGATCGTCAGCGCCGCTTCCCAGCTGTTCACGTGCGGTCCTCGACCGGCATCGCCGGCGCCGGGGTCTTGGGGTCTATGAGCAAACCGATCGCCACCGCGGCGGCAATGGCGACCAGGATGTTGAGCTTGAGCGGCAGCGCGTAAGCCGCCACCGCGGCGCAGCCGGCCACCGCCGCGGCAACCCAGGTCGCGCGGTCAGACAGCAGCGAACACGTCAGCCCCAGCAAAGCCAGCGTGCCGGCGAAGCCGATGCCCCAGGCGGTGGGAATCGACTCGGCGGCGAAGATGCCGACCAGCGAGGGCACTTGCCAGGACAGCCAGTTGGTGACCACACCGCCCCAGAAGTAAGGCAGCTGGCCGGGCGCCGGCCGCGGCTCCGGGAAGCGGCGCATGAACATCACGTAGTTGAGGTCGGCGGTGAAATAGGACAGCCGCAGGCGCAAGCCGAACGGGTAGCCGCCAAAGTACGGCCGCCACTGGGCGCTGAAGATGACGAAGCGCAGGTTGACGCACAAGGCCGTCGCCCAGACGACCCAGATCGGCGCGCCGCTGGCCATCAGCGGCAGCGCCGCCAGCTGGGCGGTGCCGGCAAACACCAGCAGCGACATCGCCACCGACAAAGGCACGCCCAGGCCGCTCTGGATCATCGTCACGCCGGCGATCAAGCCCCAGGCGGCGATGCCCAGCGCGATGCCGGTCATCTCGCGCGCGCCACGCCGGAACTCCGGGTGGCGCCAGGTCGTACGCCAGGAGTCCATTGCGCGATTGTCCCATCGGGGTCGCGCGGCCGCGGGGGCTTGGGGTCAACGCCGGCGCACGCTGCCGCTGCCGGCCACCTTGGACGTCACCGCGCTCACGTCGCCGCCGTACTCGACATCACCACTGCCGGCGATCGACACCAACAGCGTGCGGTTCGCGGTGACCTGGGCGTCGCCGCTGCCGGCGATGCTGACCTTGACGGCGTCGGCCTTCAACCCGGCCAAGCGGGCGTCACCGCTGCCGGCAATGCTCAGACTGAGGCTGCGCGCCGTGCCGTCGGCGCGCACGTCGCCGCTGCCGGCAATGCGCAGCTCCAGGCTGTCGGTGACCAGCGCCTGCAAGCGGGCGTCGCTGGCGCCGGCCAGCGTCAGCTTCAGGGCCGGCGTTTGCAAGCCATTGACTTCGACCTTGCCCGAGCCCGCCAGCGCCAACGCGCGCAGGCGCACGGCGTCGACGCTGACGCGCAGCGGGCTGCGCGGGCGCACGTCCTCGCCGCGCTTGAAGCGAATCACCAGCGTGGCGCCGCCGTCCCGGGTTTCGACCACGGTCTCGATCAGCGCCAGCAGGTTGTCGTCGGCGGTCAGCGTGACGGCTTGCTGCGCGCCTTGGCGCAGCTGCAGCTCGAAGGGACCGGAAATCGCGATGGCATCGAAGTCGCCGACCGGACGCACTTCGCTGGCCGACTGGCCCGAGCCTCGGGTTGCGGCCTGCGCAGGCGGCGCCAGCACCAGCAGCGCCGCGGACGACAGCGACAGCAGCAGGGTCGGCAGACTCAACCAAGGAGTGGTGGGCAGACGCATGGCGCAGGCTCCGGTGACAAAGAGTCCCGACTGTGCCGGGCTCGCCACCGGCAGGCGATGCCGCTGCGACGGGATGCGGGTGCAGGCGACGACCTGCACTTCAAGCCGACGGAATCAACCGCCCTTCTTCGCGCCCTTGCCGGCGGCCTTGGTGGACTTGGCTTCTTCGTCGTCGGCTTTGACCGCCACGTCGGTCGGTGCCGTCCGCGCCGCGGGCTCGATCTTGTTCTCGCGCATGTAGTCGTTCATCTCGCGCCAGCCGGCAAACATCGCCGCTTTGTCGGCCTTCTTGTTTTGCGCATAACAGTCTTCGATGTCACGGCCGGCGTAGCGGCAGGCGCCGCCCACAGCCTTGCCTTCGGCGGCGCGCTTGTCGGCCACCGCGCTCATGCCTTCGATGCCCAGCAGGTCGCAGCCGGTCAGCAGCAAGGCGGCACTCAGCAGCAGGATGAATGGCGGACGCATGGGGGCAATGGCAGTTGGCAGGCCGGTGGAAGCTTGTCTTGGATATCGGCAGCGCCAGCGCGCACTTGAGGGCGCCGCGCTGCGGACGAGCCGGTCAGTGCGCGCCGGGTCCGAGCTGCGCGCCAGCGTCGATCGGGTGGGCGCGCAGGAACTCGGCCGCCGCCAGCCGCCGCCCGCCCTGGCGCTGCAGTTCCAGCAGTTCGAGCACGCCGTCGCCACA
>JAUYAJ010000579.1 GCA_030693565.1 Rubrivivax sp. | reverse complement strand
GCCGCCGCGGCCGCGGCCCGCCGGGCGCGACCTGCGCGACGTGCGCGGCCAGGCCGGCGCCAAGCGCGCATTGGAGATTGCCGCCGCCGGCGCCCACAGCTTGCTGCTGGTGGGCCCGCCCGGCCCCGGCAAGTCGATGCTGGCCCAGCGCCTGCCCGGCATCCTGCCGCCAATGAGCGCCGACGAAGCCTTGACCAGCGCCGCGCTGCAAGGCCTGACAACGCTGGGCTTCGACGCCGCGACCTTCGGCCAGCGGCCGCTGCGCTCGCCCCACCATTCGGCCAGCGCGGTGGCCTTGGTCGGCGGCGGCTCACCGCCGCGGCCGGGTGAGATCTCGCTCGCCCATGGCGGCGTGCTCTTCCTCGACGAGACGCCGGAGTTCCCGCGCGCCGCGCTCGAAGCCTTGCGCGAGCCGCTCGAAAGTGGCCGCATCACGATCTCGCGCGCCGCCCGCCAGGCCACCTTTCCCGCCGCGTTCCAGCTGGTGGCGGCGATGAACCCCTGCCCTTGCGGTTACCTGGGGGCCTTTGCCGCCAGCGGCCGCGCCTGCCGCTGCACGCCCGACGCGGTGGCGCGTTACCAGGGCCGGCTGTCGGGGCCGCTGCTTGACCGCATCGACTTGCAGATCGAGGTGCCGGCGCTGCGCCCGGTCGAGTTGCTGGGGCTGCCCGACGGTGAGGCCTCAGCCCCGGTGGCGCTGCGCGTGGCCGCGGCGCGGCTGCGCCAGCTGCAGCGCCAAGGCGTGGCCAACGCCTACCTGGAGCCGGCGCAGCTCGAAGCCTGCATCGCGCTCGAAGCCCGCGCCAGCAGCTTCTTGCAAAGCGCCGCCGAGCGCCTGGGCTGGTCGGGGCGGCGCCTGCACCGCAGTCTCAAGGTGGCGCGCACCATCGCCGACCTGGCCGACGCCCAGGCGGTGGCCGTGGCCCATGTCGCCGAAGCCTTGCAGCTCCAGCGCGGCTTGCAGCCGGGTTGAGCGGCTGAGAGGTTCAGGAACCCAGCACCTGGCAGTCCGCGGTGCGGCCGAGGATTTGCCGCACCTGGCTGGCCACGCTGCCGAGCACGCGGCTGGCCAGGGTCTCGCGGTTCTCGCGACCCATGACGATGCGGTCGCAGCCGAGCTCGCGGGCCTGGCGGGCAATCGTTTCGGCACTGCGGCCAACCGCCACGCTGGCGCTCCAGGGCACGCCGGCCTGGTCGAGCAAGGCCTGGGCTGGTGCCAGGTCCTTGGTGCCCGCCTCGTGCTGCAACGCGTGCAGCGTGCTGTCGCTGAAGCACATCGCGGCGTGCCCGCTCAGGCGCGGCTGCACGCTCAGCAAGTGCACGCCGACCGGCTCCTGGCGATGGATGGCGATGGCCTCGGCCACGGCATTGGCGGTTCGCTGGGCACTGCGGCCGTCGACGGGGATCAGCAGATTTCGCATGGGATGCTCCTTCAGCGATGAGCTCAGTGGCTGGCTCCGAGGGCGATCTGAGGCGCTTTGCGTCGGTTCAGCCAGCGCCCGGTCGCGACCACCAGCAAGGCGCCGGCGACGGGCGCGATGCTGTGCAGCGCCGGCCGCGCGCTGGTCCAGTCGCTGATGGCCGGGTCGGTCAAGGCCATGTCACCGGCGACCCAGCCCAGCAGGCCGGCGCCAACCGTGACGATGGCCGGAAACCGGCCCATCAGCTTGAGGATCAGCGTGCTGCCATAGATGATCAGCGGGATGCTGATCACCAGCCCGGCGACGAGCAGCACCACGTCGCCCTTGGCCGCGGCGGCCACGCCGATGACGTTGTCCAGGCTCATCACGAGGTCGGCAGCGATGATGGTCTTGATCGCCGCGCCCAAGCCGGAATGGCTGGCCAGGTCGGTGCCGCCATCGTCGCCATGCAGCAGGCCCACGCCTATCCACAGCAGCAAGGCCGCGCCGACCAGCTTGAGGTAAGGCTGGCTCAGCAGGTACACAGCGAAGAAGGTCAGCACGATGCGCAGCGCGATGGCACCGACGCTGCCGAACAGCACCGCCTTCTTCTGCTGCGCCGGCGGCAGCGAGCGCGATGCCAGCGCGATGACGACGGCGTTGTCGCCGCTGAGCACGATGTTGATCATCACGATCTGCGACAGCGCGAGCCAAAATTCCGGCGTCATGAAAGCGGTCATCCCTGTCTCCCGGTTGAAAAGTCACGGGACCGCGAGCGCGGCGCCACTGCGTTTCGACGATAGGGATGGCTGCTGACGGGGCTCTGCCGCCAGGCTGTCAGGAAGATGTCGGCCAGCTGTCGCCAAGCTGACAGCCGGCGCTCAGGCCGGTGGCGGCGCCGGCGTGAAGAACACGCTGAAGGTGTTGCCGACGCCGTCGCTGTCGTCTTCCAGCGTGATGCGGGCCTGGTGCAGCGCAGCGATCTCGCTGACGATGGCCAGCCCGAGGCCGCTGCCGTCGGCGTGGTTGCCCAGCAAGCGGTGAAAGCGCTCGAAGATGCGCGTGCGCTCGGCCGCCGGGATGGTCGGGCCGTCGTCGCTGATCGACAGCCGGCACTGGCCGTCGGCGCAGTGGCCAACGGCGACGGTGACGCGGCCTTGCGGCTGGCTGTAGCGCACCGCGTTGTCGATCAGGTTGTTGAGCAGCTCGGCCAGGCGTTCGGCGTCGCCTTCGATGAAGGCTGGCACTGCAGCGGCCTCGAAGCCGAGGTCGATGTCGCGCTGCAAGGCTTCGGGCACCCAGCGCATCGCCACCTCGAGCGCCAGCGCATTGAGATCGATGCGCTGGCGCTCGAAGGCGCTGAACGCCCCGGGTTCGTTGCGCGCCAGCGCCAGCAGCTGGCGCACCAGCCTGGAGAGGCGCTCGGCGCTGACATGGAGCTGGGCCAGGCAATGGCGGATGCGCTGCGGGTCGGTTTCGCGCAGCGCCAGTTCGATCTGCGCCTTCAGGCCGCTGACCGGCGTCTTCAGCTGGTGCGCCGCATCGGCGACGAAGCGACTCTGGATGTCGAGCGCGCCCTGCAAGCGCAGCATCAGCTCGTTGACTTCGGCGACCAGGGGCTTGAGTTCGGCCGGCACGCCGCGCACGTCGACCGCGCTGAGGTCCAGGTGCGAGCGGTCGGACACCGCGGCCTGCAGCCGCTGGAGCGGCCGCAGCCCGCGGCTGACGCCGACGCGGACGACGACCACCGCCATCACGATCAGCAGCAGCTGCGGCACGACGACGCTGGCCAGGATGTCCCAGGCCAGGCGTTGGCGCTTGTTGCGCGTTTCGGCCACCAGCACCAGCACCTTGGCGTCAGCGCCATGGCCTTCGTAAGGCATCCAGGCGGCAACCTGGCGCACCGGCGTGTCGTCGAGCCGGGCGTCACTGAAGCGCGGCGCCGCGGCGCTAGTGCCGGGCTCGCGGGCCAGCGCGGCGTTGCCGCCGATGATGGCGCCGGCGGCGTTGGCCACGCTGTAGAAGAGGCGGTCATCCTGATCGACGAGCAAGATGCGCTCGACCGCCGGCGACATCTCCAGCTTGGGGCCGTCGCCGTTGGGCCGCACATGAAGCGCGACCTCGCGCGCGATCTCGAGCAGCGAGCGGTCGTGGGCCAGGTTCGACAGCTTGAGCGAGGTCCAGTAGCTGATCCCGGTGTCGAGCACCAGCAAAGCCATCAGCGGGCCGAGCAACCAGACCAGCAGCTGGCGCTGCAGGCGCGGCTCAGTCATGCGCTGACACCCGCTCCATCAGATAGCCCATGCCGCGCACGGTGCGGATCTGGCAACCCATCGGTTCGAGCTTCTTGCGGATGCGGTAGACGTAGACCTCGATCGCGTTGGCGCCGACCTCGTCACCCCAGCCGTACAAGTGGTTGACCATGTGCTCCTTGCTGACGACCCGGCCTTCGCGCATCAGCAGCAGCTCGAAGACCGCGAACTCGCGCGCCGACAGCTCGACCGGCTGCTCGTCGTGATAGACGCGGCGTGCCGCCGTGTCCAGGCGCAGCCGGCCATGGACCAGCGAGGGTGCCGGGCTGTCGCTGCCGCGGCGGATCAGCGCCCGCACGCGGGCTTCGAGCTCAGGCAGGTCGAAGGGCTTGGCCAGGTAGTCGTCGGCACCGCCGTCCAGGCCATTGACGCGGTCGGCCACGGTGTCGAAGGCGGTCAGCATCAGCACCGGCACCCGCGACCTGCGCGCGCGCAGCCGCTGCAACACCTCCAGCCCGCTGCGTCCGGGCAGGCCGATGTCGAGGATGGCCAGGTCGTAGATTTCCAGCGCCAGCGCGCTGTCGGCCTGCTCACCGTCGCCGACCACGTCGACCGCGTAGGCCGACTGGATCAAGGCCCGCGACAAGGCGTCGGCCAGGATGTTGTCGTCCTCGACAAGAAGTATGCGCATCGATCGGCGGCCAGTTGGCAGCTGCAAGGCCGCGGATCGTACGGCATCGCCTGCCGGCGTGGGCGCAAGGGTCAGCGGCGGCGTCGCGCCGCCGGCCTCAGGACAGCGAGGGCGCCAGCAGCCGCTGCGCCAGCGCCGGCTCGATCGCCTGGCGCGCCGCCCAGTCGCGCACCTGGTCGTCGCCGATGCGCCCGACGTTGAAGTAACGCGCCTCGGGGTGGGCGAGGTAAAAGCCGCTGACGCTGGCGGCCGGCGCCATCGCCATGCTCTCGGTCAGCGTCATGCCGATCTCGTCGGCTTGCAGCACGCGGAACATCTCGCGTTTGACGCTGTGGTCGGGGCAAGCCGGGTAGCCCGGCGCCGGGCGGATGCCGGTGTACTGCTCGGCGATCAGTTGCTCGTTGCTCAGCGCCTCACCGGCGGCATAGCCCCAGAGCTCGGTGCGCACTCGCTGGTGCAGGCGTTCGGCAAAGGCCTCGGCCAGGCGGTCGGCCAGGGCCTTGAGCATGATGGACGAGTAGTCATCGTGCTTGGCCAGGAACTCGGCGTCCTTCTTCTCGATGCCCAAACCGGCCGTCACGGCGAACAGGCCGATGTAGTCGGGCTTGCTGCCCTTGGGCGCCACGAAG
>JAUYAJ010000015.1 GCA_030693565.1 Rubrivivax sp. | reverse complement strand
TCAGCGGCCGGTCACTCGAAGCTCAGTATGGGCTGGTCGACGGCCAGGCTCTCGCCCTTCTTCGCCAGCAATTCAGACACGGTGCCGGCGCGCGCGGCGGTGAGGATGTTCTCCATCTTCATCGCCTCGATCACCGCCAGCCTTTCGCCGGCCTGCACCTGCTGGCCGGGTTGTACCGCAATGTCGACCAGCAGCCCGGGCATTGGCGAGAGCAGGAAACGGCTCATGTCGGCCGGCGCCTTGAAAGGCATCAGGCGCAGCAGTTCGGCGGCGCGCGGGCTCAGCACCATGGCTTCGATGCGCAACCCGTTGTGCTCGACACGCAGCCACAGACCGTGGCGTTCGACCTGGGCGGTGAACGGTTTGCCGTTGCACAGGCCGCTGGCGCGGATCGCCGTCAGCGTGCCCTCGCGCGACAGCGAATAGCTGCGCTCGCCCACCATCACCAGCATGGCGCCGCGCGACTCGATGTGCACCGGCACATGGCGGTGCGCGCCGGCTTCGCCGCGCACGACGACGACCGCGTCTTCGCCGATCTGCACGCCATGGCCGGGCAGCTGGCCGCTGATGCCGGCGGCGCGCTCGCGGTAGCTGCGGTGCACGGCGGCGGCGAGCGCGACCAGGAAGTCGGGGTCGTCGTGCGGCACGTCTTCGGCGCGAAAGCCCTGCGGGTAATGCTCGGCGATGAAGCCGGTGTTGAAGTCGCCGGCCACAAAACGCGGGTGCGCCAGCAGCGCGGCCTGGAAGGGGATGTTGCTGGAGACACCGCGGATGACGAAGCCGTTCAGCGCCTCGCGCATCTGCCTGATGGCGTCGGCGCGGTCGCTGCCGTGGACGATGAGCTTGGCGATCATCGAGTCGTAGAACATCGGGATCTCGCCGCCTTCGTAGACGCCGGTGTCCACGCGCACGCCACCGCCTTCGGGCGCCGGGCCCGCCGCCTCCATCGTCGTCGGCGGCGGCAGGTAGCGCACCAGCCGGCCGGTCGACGGCAGAAAGCCGCGGAACGGGTCTTCGGCGTTGATCCGGCACTCGATGGCCCAGCCGCGGCGCGGGATCTGTGCCTGCGTGAAGGGCAGCGCCTCGCCGGCGGCGACGCGGATCATCATCTCGACAAGATCGATGCCGGTGATGCATTCGGTCACCGGGTGCTCGACCTGCAGCCGCGTGTTCATTTCCAGGAAGTAGAAGCTCTGGTCCTTGCCGACCACGAACTCCACCGTGCCGGCGCTCTGGTAGTTCACGGCCTTGGCCAGCGCCACCGCCTGCTCGCCCATCGCGCGCCGCGTCTCTTCGCTGATGAAGGGCGACGGCGCTTCCTCGATCACCTTCTGGTGGCGGCGCTGGATCGAGCATTCGCGCTCGTGCAGGTAGACCGTGTGGCCGTGCGCGTCGGCCAGCACCTGGATCTCGATGTGGCGCGGGCTCTCGACGAACTTCTCGATGAAGATGCGGTCGTCGCCGAAGCTGGCCTTGGCTTCGCTGCGGCAGGAGCTGAAGCCGTCGAAGGCTTCGAGGTCGTTGAAGGCCACGCGCAAGCCCTTGCCGCCGCCGCCAGCACTGGCCTTGATCATCACCGGGTAGCCGATGTCGCGTGCGATCTCCCGCGCGCGCTCGGGCGACTCGATGGCCTCGTTCCAGCCCGGGATGGTGTTAACCGACGCCGCCTGCGCGAGCTTCTTCGACGCGATCTTGTCGCCCATGGCGGCGATGCTGGCGTGCTTGGGTCCGATGAAGACGATGCCGGCTTCCTCGACGCGGCGCGCGAAGTCCGCGTTCTCGGACAGGAACCCGTAGCCCGGGTGCACCGCCTGCGCGCCGGTGGCCAGGCAGGCGGCGATGATCTTGTCGGCCTGCAGATAAGACTCGCGGCTCGGCGCCGGGCCGATGAACACCGCTTCGTCGGCCAGCTCGGCATGGCGGGCGTCACGGTCGGCCTCCGAGTACACGGCCACCGTCAGAATGCCCATGCGCTTGGCGGTCTTCATCACCCGGCAAGCGATCTCACCGCGGTTCGCAATCAAAATCTTGGTGAACATCGTCAAGCCCTCACAGCGGAATGTTGCCGTGCTTGCGCCACGGGTTTTCGAGCTTCTTGTCGCGCAGCATGGCCAGCGAGCGGCAGATGCGCTTGCGCGTCTCGTGCGGCTGGATGACGTCATCCACAAAACCGCGCGCGCTGGCCACAAAGGGGTTGGCGAAACGCGCCTTGTACTCGGCCTCTTTGGCCGCCAGCTTGTCCGGGTTGCCCTTGTCTTCGCGGAAGATGATCTCGACCGCGCCTTTGGCCCCCATCACCGCGATCTCGGCGTTGGGCCAGGCGAAGTTGACGTCGCCGCGCAGGTGTTTGCTGCTCATGACGTCGTAGGCGCCGCCATAGGCCTTGCGCGTGATCACCGTGACTTTGGGCACCGTGCACTCGGCGTAGGCATAGAGCAGCTTGGCGCCATGTTTGATGATGCCGCCGTACTCCTGGCTGGTGCCGGGCATGAAGCCGGGCACGTCGACGAAGGTCACCACCGGGATGTTGAAGGCGTCACAAAAGCGCACGAAGCGCGCCGCCTTGATGCTGCTGCGGATGTCCAGGCAGCCGGCCAGCACCTGCGGGTTGTTGGCGACGATGCCCACACTCTGGCCGTCCATGCGGCCGAAGCCGATCACGATGTTCTTCGCGTACTCGGGCTGGAGCTCGAAGAACTCACCGTCGTCGACCACCTTGGTGATCAACTCCTTCATCTCATAGGGCTTGTTCGGGTGGTCGGGCACCAAGGTGTCGAGCGACCAGTCGAGCCGCTCTGCGGGGTCGCCGCCGGGGCGCACCGGGGGCTTTTCGCGATTGTTCAGCGGCAGGTAGTTGAAGAAGCGGCGCAGCATGAGGATCGCCTCGACGTCGTTGTCGAAGGCCAGGTCGGCGACGCCGCTGCGCGTGGTGTGGGTGGTGGCGCCGCCAAGCTCCTCGGCGGTCACCGATTCATGC
>JAUYAJ010000566.1 GCA_030693565.1 Rubrivivax sp. | reverse complement strand
GGCTCTATGCCGTTTCGTGTGGAGCGCGACAGTCTCATTTGGCCAGGGCGGGCGCGAACGGATGAGCCGGCAGATGCTTTAGCTTGGACATGCGCAAGTAGGCGATGGCGATGAAGTTCGTCGCGGTGCGGAAGCCGCGCGCGGCGCGCTTGGCCTGCTGCAGCAATCCGTTCATAGCCTCGACGAAGGCATTGGAGCGGTTGTCCGTCATGCCGCGCACGACAGCGTCGGCGCGTTCGGAGATCGTCTTGGCCAGCTTCTTGAACGGCTCGAGCCGGCAGCGCCTAGCCCAGCTCAGCCAGGCGTTCAAGTCGGCCCGGGCGAGTTGCGCATCGTTGCTGGCCGCGGCGCGTGCATAGACCTCGCGCAGCGCCATCTTCAGCCGCCACGCCCGCGCGCTTTTCAAGCTCGACTGCTGCAACCAGTGCATCGCGTTCGTCTGCCCTTGGCTCCACCCACTGGGGTTTTTGCGCATCCCCCACATCAGGCCCTTGATGGTTTTTCGCTCAGTGGTGCCCAGGGCTTTGGCCACCGCACCCGGCTCGTCGCGCATCTCGGCTTGACGCACCTTGTCCATCGCATCGACGGCCATGGCCACGACATGGAAGCGGTCGTAGCTGATGGCTGCATTGGGCAAGGCCATGCCCACACCCTTGGCATAGGCCGCGCTCATGTCCTGGCACACATGACGCACTTGCTCGGGGTCGCCGCCGTGGGCCTTCAAGTCGGCCGCGAAGTCAACCACCGTCTGGTGATCGCGCCCCTCGGTGGCGAACAGCAGCCGCTTGGCGTTGAGGTCGTGTACGACGGTGATGTAGCTCTGCCCGCGATGCAGGCTGGTGTCGTCGATGCCCACGATCGCCACCGTGCTCATGTCGTCGAGCGCGCGGGCCTCATCGACATGGTGCTCGATGCGCCGCCACAACTGCTTGTCGGCGCAGCGCAGCAGCGCTGCGGCTTGGCGCACCGGCAGCTCGCGACACAGCGCCAGCGCAAGCGCCTCGAACAGCGCGGTGAAGCCCGAGCCTTCACGGGCCCAGGGCACGCCTGCCTGGCTGGTCTTGCCGCAACTGGCGCAGGCCACACGGGGCACATCGGCGTGCAGCCAGGCCTCGAACTGGAAGAAGTCCAGGTGCCGCCATGAGCGGCGCAGTCGATCATGGATACGTTGCTCGGCCGCGCTGCAGTGCGGGCAGGCCAGCGCCTTGGCCGAGCAGCGCACCTCGAAGTCGATGCGCCGACGCGCGGTGTCGAGATCAACCTTGACCACCTCCCAGGGCGGCACCAGACCCAACGCGCTCGTGAACAACCCCTCGACGCCAACGCTCATGCAACCTTCGATTTCATCAACTCAACTCCGCCCGGTGGACATGTGGACAAGCCGCTCACGCGCCTTGCCCACATGCCCACCGGGCCCGACTACCACCAATCACTGTGATTGTTGGATTCCACACTAAACGACGAGGGGCC
>JAUYAJ010000562.1 GCA_030693565.1 Rubrivivax sp. | reverse complement strand
TGGGGAACACCTTGAGCGCTCGATGCGCGGCGACAAGTGACCACGGTTCATCCCCACGCCCGTGGGGAACACGCGGTGTTCTGGAGCACCCGGCGGCGAGCACGCGGTTCATCCCCACGCCCGTGGGGAACACCCCGCCAGTGACCGCCCCATCGAGCTGCAAGACGGTTCATCCCCACGCCCGTGGGGAACACGTGGCGGATTGCGCGTGGCCGGTGGAAGCTAACGGTTCATCCCCACGCCCGTGGGGAACACCCCTTGGCTATCACTCCAACCGACGGGTTCGGCGGTTCATCCCCACGCCCGTGGGGAACACGCAGCCGTGACGTTCGCTGCTGTCCCTGCGGGCGGTTCATCCCCACGCCCGTGGGGAACACATGACATGGACTTGCACGGACAGATCATGAACCGGTTCATCCCCACGCCCGTGGGGAATGACCTTGTCCCCGGAAAACGTATCCCTTGCTGAGTGATTCAATCCAAGCAAGGAGAACGAAAATGACGAAGACGACACCGAGGGCGCGGTATACGCTGGAGTTCAAGCAGGAGGCGGTGCGCCTGGTCGAAGGCGGGCAGAGCATCGCTGCGGCGGCACGCACGCTGGGAGTGGTGGACCAGACGCTGTTCAACTGGGTCAAGGCACACCGCGGCGGCAAGCTCACTGGCGCCGACAGCAAGGTCGTGAGCGCCGAGCAGATGGAGATCAGTCGCCTGCGGGCCGAGCTGGCACGGGTGAAGATGGAGCGCGACATCCTGGGAAACGCGACGGCGTACTTCGCAACGGCAGCGAAGTGAAGTACGCCTTCATCGAACGCCACCGGCGCGTGTGGCCGATCTCGGTGCAGTGCCGGGTGCTCGAGGTCAGCGTGGCCGGGTACCACGAGCATTTCGTTCGCCGAGCCAGCGCTGCGCAGCGCCGCCACCTGAGCGACGACGTGCTGCTGGTGCACATCAAGGCCATCCATGCCGAGACTCGCGGCGCCTACGGTTGGCCGCGGACCTGGAAGGAACTGCTGGCCAGGGGCATCCGCGTGGGCAAGGAGCGTGTCCACAAGCTCATGCGGCTGCATGGCATACGCGCCAAGGGCAAGAAGCGCTTCAAGGTCACCACCGACAGCAACCATGACCTGCCGATCGCGCCCAACCTGCTCGATCGGCAGTTCGCAGTGGCCGAGCCCGACAAGGTCTGGGCGGGCGACATCACGTACATCGCCACCGACGAGGGCTGGCTGTTCCTGGCCGTGGTGATCGACCTGTTCAGTCGTCAGGTGGTGGGCTGGTCACTGCGGCAGGACATGACGCGCGACATCGTCATCGATGCACTGCGCATGGCGTGGTTCAAGCGCCATCCGAGCAAGCAGGCCGGGCTGATCTTCCATAGCGACAGAGGCAGCCAGTACGCCAGCAAGGACTTCCGTGACGTGCTGACGGAGTACGGCATCACTGCTTCGATGAGCCGCCACGGCAACTGCTGGGACAACGCCTGCAGCGAGACGCTGTTCGGATCGTTGAAAGTGGAGCGGCTGCACGGACAGCGCTTCACGACCCGGCGCCAAGCCATGGACGAAGTCGTCGCCTGGATGCTCTGGTACAACCGCGCTCGACTGCACTCGACACTGGCCTATGTCAGCCCGATGCGGTTCGAAGAAAACTGGCTGGCCGATCAACCCCGGCGAGCCAGTGCATGAGATCGGCTATGGGATACGGATTCCAGGGGCAAGGTCAG
>JAUYAJ010000014.1 GCA_030693565.1 Rubrivivax sp. | reverse complement strand
CGTTCCAGGTCAGCAGCAAGATCGACAGCCGCACCATCCTCGACCAGATGGGCGCCGAGGCCTTGCTCGGCCAGGGCGACATGCTCTACCTGCCGCCTGGCAGCGGGGTGCCGGTGCGTGTGCACGGCGCCTTCGTCAGCGACGACGAGGTGCACCGCGTCGTCAGCTACCTGCGCAGCCAGGGCGATCCCAACTACATCGAGGGCTTGCTCGAAGGCGGCGTGCTCGAAGCCGACGGCGAGGCGCCGGCCGACGGGCCCACCGGTGGCGGTGAGAGCGACGCCATGTACGACCAGGCGGTGGCCATCGTGCTGCAGCACAAGCGGGCCTCGATCTCGCTGGTGCAGCGCCACCTGCGCATCGGCTACAACCGCGCCGCCCGGCTGCTCGAGCAGATGGAAAAGAGCGGCCTGGTGTCGGCGATGGGCAGCAACGGCAACCGCGACCTGCTGGTGCCCAGGCGGGACGAATGAAGCGCCAACTGTTGTTCATCCTTGCCGGGCTGCTGGTGGCCGGTGCCGCTGCTGCCGATGCCGTCGACACCTTGCGCGAATTTGTGCGCGACGTGAAGAGCGGCCAGGCCGAGTTCACGCAAACCGTGATCTCGCCCGACGGTGCGCGCCGCAAGACCTCGGGCGGGCGCTTCGAGTTCATGCGCCCGGACCGCTTCCGCTTTGCCTACACGCGGCCCTTCGAGCAGCTGATCGTGGCTGATGGCCAGAAGGTCTGGATCTACGACGCCGACCTCAACCAGGCCAGCTCACGCAAGCTCGGCCAGGCGATTGGCGCCACACCGGCAGCGCTGCTGGCCGGCGCCGGGCTGGAGCGCGACTTCTCGCTGGCCGCCCAGCCGTCGCGCGACGGCCTGGATTGGGTGCTGGCCACGCCCAAGGTCAAGGACGGACAGTTCCAGTCGATGCGGGTCGGCTTTCGCGCCAAGGTGCTGGCCGAGGTCGAGATCACCGACAGCTTCGGCCAGCGCTCGCAGCTGCGCTTCAGCCAGTTCCAGGCCAACCCGGCGCTGGCGCCGTCGCTGTTCCGCTTCGTGCCGCCACCAGGCGCCGACTTGATCGAGCAGTGAGCGGCGGCGGCAAGCATCGCGCCATGAATTCGCAGGACCAGCTGTTCGACGCGGCGCCGCCCGCCGGCGCCGCGGCACCGGCAGCGCCGCTGGCCGAGCGGCTGCGCCCGGCCACGCTCGACGAAGTCATCGGTCAGCCGCAGTTGCTGGGCCCGGGGCGGCCGCTGCGCTTGGCGTTCGAGAGCGGGCGCATCCACTCGATGATCCTGTGGGGCCCGCCCGGCGTCGGCAAGACCACGCTGGCGCGGCTGGTGGCCGGTGTCGTCGACGCCGACTTCGTCGTCCTCTCGGCCGTGCTCGCCGGCGTCAAGGACATCCGCGAAGCCGTGCAGGGCGCCCAGGCGCAGCGCCAGCGCGGCCGCGCCACCGTGGTCTTCGTCGACGAGGTGCACCGCTTCAACAAGGCCCAGCAGGACGCCTTCCTGCCGCATGTCGAATCCGGCCTCTTCACCTTCATCGGCGCCACCACCGAGAACCCGTCGTTCGAGCTCAACTCTGCCTTGCTGTCGCGTGCCAGCGTGCATGTGCTCAAGCCGCTGGCCCCGGCCGAGCTCGAACTGCTGCTGGCGCGGGCGCAGGCGCTGCTGCAGGCGCCGGACCTGACCGATGCCGCGCGCGATCGCCTGCTGGCCTTTGCCGACGGCGATGCGCGGCGCCTGCTCAACGCCTACGAGAACCTGGTCCAGCTGAACCCCGGCGCCGCCGCCTTCGACGACGCCGCGCTCGAGCGCGCGCTGGGCGAATTGCTGCGCCGCTACGACAAAGGCGGCGACCAGTTCTTCGACGCCATCTCGGCGCTGCACAAGTCGGTGCGCGGCTCCGACCCCGACGCCACGCTGTACTGGCTGGCGCGCATGCTCGACGGCGGTGTCGATCCGCGCTACGTGGCGCGCCGCCTGGTGCGCATGGCCAACGAAGACATCGGCCTGGCCGACCCGCGCGCGCTGCGGCTGGCGCTGGACGCCGCCGAGGTCTACGAACGGCTGGGCTCGCCCGAGGGCGAACTGGCATTGGCGCAGGCCGCCACCTACCTGGCGCTGGCGCCCAAGTCCAACGCCGTCTACCAGGCCTGGAACGCGGTGCGCGAATTTGTCGAGCGCGACGGCACGCGGCCGGTGCCGGCCCACTTGCGCAACGCGCCGACGCGCTTGATGAAAGACCTGGGCATGGGCGCTGGCTACCGCTACGCCCACGACGAGGAAGGCGGCTTCGCCGCTGGCGCCGACTACCTGCCCGACGGCATGGCTGGCACCCGCTTCTACGAGCCGGTGGCGCGCGGGCTGGAGCTGCGCATCGGCGAGCGTCTGGCCGAGCTGCGGGCCTTGAACGCGCAGGCGAAGAAGCCACGCTGATTCAGCGCTGCGCTGGTGAATCCTGCGGCCGGGCTGCGGGCAACTCCGCCCAAATGCGCTGCGAGGCCGCACCTACAATGCCTCAGCCCGAACGACGGCGGCGCAGCTGGCCGGTGCGCGCGGCAAGCCACACGCTTGACCGTGCTCGCCTGCGGCCCCAGCGACAAACAGGAGACATCGCTCGATGGAGACCTTCTTCCAACAGATCATCAATGGTCTGGTGCTGGGCAGCATGTACGCACTGGTGGCGCTGGGCTACACCATGGTCTACGGCATCATCAACCTCATCAACTTCGCCCATGGCGAGGTGTTGATGGTGGGCGCGCTGTCGAGCTGGATGGTGGTCTCGGCGCTGGCCGAGTCCGGCCTGCCGGGCTGGCTGATCCTGCTGATCTCGCTGCTGTGCGCCATCGTCATCTGCGCGGCGCTGAACTTCATCATCGAGAAAGCCGCTTACCGGCCGCTGCGCAACGCGCCGCGGCTGGCACCGCTGATCACCGCCATGGGCATGAGCCTGCTGCTGCAGACGCTGGCGATGATCATCTGGAAGCCCAACCCCAAGCCTTATCCGCTGCTCCTGCCGACCGAGCCGATCAACCTCGGCGGCCCGGTGATCAGCGTCACCCAGTGTCTGATCCTGGGCTTGACCGCCGTGCTGCTGGCGGCGCTGATGTATCTGGTGAACCGCACCAAGCTGGGTCGCGCGATGCGCGCCACCGCCGAGAACCCGCGTGTCGCAGCGCTGATGGGCGTGCGCCCTGACATGGTGATCTCGGCCACCTTCATCATCGGCGCCGCGCTGGCCGCAGTGGCCGGCGTGATGTGGGCCGCCAACTACGGCACCGTGCAGCACTCGATGGGCTTCCTGCCCGGCTTGAAAGCCTTCACCGCCGCCGTGCTCGGTGGCATCGGCAACCTGGCGGGCGCGGTCGTCGGCGGCATCCTGCTCGGGCTGGTGGAGGCGCTGGGTGCGGGTTACCTGGGCGCGTTGACGGGCGGCGTGCTGGGCAGCCACTACGCCGACATCTTCGCCTTCATCGCGCTCATCCTGGTGCTGACGCTGCGGCCGCAAGGCCTGCTCGGCGAACGCGTCGCTGACCGAGCTTAGGCCATGAAGAACAAGATCCTCGTCTTCGTCGTCTGCGCCTTCCTGCTGCTGGCGCTGCCGCTGTTCGCGCAGCAGTTCGGCCATGGCTGGGTGCGCATCCTGGCGATCGCGCTGCTCTACGTGCTGCTGGCGCTGGGGCTCAACATCGTCGTCGGTTATGCCGGTTTGCTCGACCTGGGTTTCGTCGCCTTCTATGCGGTCGGGGCCTACATGTACGCGCTGCTGGCGTCGCCGCACCTGACCGAGAACTTCCAGTGGATCGCCGACTTGTTCCCCGGCGGGCTGCACGCGCCCTTCCTGGTCGTTGTGCCGATGGCGGCGCTGGTGGCGGCGCTGTTCGGCGTCATGCTGGGCACGCCGGTGCTCAAGCTGCGCGGCGACTACCTGGCGATCGTCACGCTGGGTTTCGGCGAGATCATCCGCGTCTTCCTGAACAACCTCGAGCACCCGGTCAACATCACGAACGGTCCGCGCGGCCTGGACCGCATCGACTCGATGCACATCCTGGGCTTCAACGTCGGCAAAGGCATCGAGGTCTTCGGCTTCGCGATCCCTTCGGTGACGCTGTACTACTACATGTTCCTCGCCCTCGTCGTCGTCAGCGTGGTCGTCTGCCACCGATTGGAGCTGTCGCGCATCGGGCGTGCCTGGATGGCGATCCGCGAAGACGAGATCGCCGCCAAGGCGATGGGCATCAACACGCGCAACATGAAGCTGCTGGCCTTCGGCATGGGTGCCACCTTCGGCGGCGTCTCCGGCGCGATGTTCGCCGCCTTCCAGGGTTTCGTCTCTCCCGAGTCGTTCAGCCTCATGGAAAGCATCATGATCGTGGCCATGATCGTGCTCGGCGGCATCGGGCATCTGCCCGGGGTCATCCTCGGCGCCGTGCTGTTGGCGGCGTTGCCCGAGGTGCTGCGTTACGTGGCCGGTCCGTTGCAGCAGCTGACCGGCGGCCGGCTCGACGCGTCCATCCTGCGCCAGCTGCTGATTGCGCTGGCGATGATCGGCATCATGCTGGCGCGCCCGCGCGGGCTGTGGCCGTCGCGCGAGCATGGCAAGTCGGCACCGAGCACGCCGGTCGGCGCGGCCAACTGAGGCAGCGACATGGCAGACATCGTTCTCAAGGTTCAGGACGTCAGCAAGCGCTTCGGCGGCCTGCAAGCGCTGTCCGACGTCGGCGTCACCATCCGCGCCGGCCAAGTCTACGGCTTGATCGGCCCCAACGGCGCCGGCAAGACGACCTTCTTCACCGTCTTGACCGGCCTGTACACGCCCGACTCGGGCACTTTTGAGCTCGGCGGCCAGGTCTACCAGCCCACCGCCGTGCACGAGGTCGCCAAGGCCGGCATTGCGCGCACCTTCCAGAACATCCGCCTGTTCGCCGAAATGACGGCGCTGGAGAACGTCATGGTCGGCCGCCATGTGCGCACCCATTCGGGCCTGATCGGCGCGGTGCTGCGCACGCGCAGCTTCAAGGCCGAAGAGGCGGCGATCGCCGAGCGCGCCCAGGAGTTGCTGGACTACGTGGGCATCGGCAAGTACGGCGACTACCGGGCGCGCACGCTGAGCTACGGCGACCAGCGGCGGCTCGAGATCGCCCGTGCGCTGGCCACCGACCCCAAGCTGAGCGCACTCGACGAGCCGGCCGCCGGCATGAATTCGACCGAAAAAGT
>JAUYAJ010000266.1 GCA_030693565.1 Rubrivivax sp. | reverse complement strand
GGCGCCACTGGCCTCGCGCTCGGTGATCTGGTTAACGAGCGAGAAGATGCTCGACTCGATGAACTCGATCAGCCCCTCGAACATCTGCGCCTTGCTGGCAAAGTGGCGGTACAGCGCCGCTTCGCTGACTTCGAGCCGGGCCGCCAGCGCGGCGGTGGTGACGCGGTCGGCGCCGGGCTGCTCGAGCATCTCGGCCAGGGTCTGCAGGATCTGCACCCGGCGCTCGCCCGGGCGCGGGCGCTTGCGGGCCGGTGGCTCGGCCGCTGTCTGCGGCGGCAGATCGGCGGCGTCCGGAAGTGCGGGGTCGGGCAGATCGGACATCGGTTGGGCGGCGCAGGTGGACAGGGCGCGGGAATTCTGGCACAGCAACCATGCGGTGCAGCGTGCAGGTAAACACTGACATACGCGGCGCCGGACTCGGCGCCCGGCACTAAGCCTAGAAACCGCAGTTGACCGCTCAACTCCGCTGGCTACACCGCATGAACATTGAGTTTTGCATCCACGCCCGCCTTCACCTGTTGGGTGAGCACGCTACGCACCCGATTGAGCCGCGCTGCGACGCGCTGGCGGCGTTGCTCCTCCTTGCGGGCATAAGCCCACCGCGTCGTCGCGCCTTGCCAGCCCGCCACATCACAGCCCACTCGGGCGCGTCCAACTGCGGTTTCTAGGCTAAGTCGGGCGCCGCAGCAGGTCGCGCAACCGGCGCACCCGCAGGTCGACATAAGGCGGCTGCGCGCTCAGCCGGGCAGCGCCGATGCGCGCTTGCCGCTCGGCCGTCAGCCAGCGCTGCATCCACACCGTGCCCATGCCCACGCGTCGCGCCGCTTTCTGGTGCTCGAGCGTGTCTTCGACCAGCACGCAGCGCGACGGGTGCACGCGCAGCCGCGCCGCCACCCAGCGCAGCATGCGGGCGTCGGGCTTGGGCCGCAGCTCGCCGAACAAATGCATGCCTTCGATCGAGATCACGCGGTGGAAGCCCTGGGCGATGCCGAGCACGGCGAGCACGCGCGCAGCGTAGGCGGCCGGCGCGTTGGTCAGCAGCACGCGGCGCCCGGGCAGCCGCCACAAGGCGTGCAAGTCATGGGCATGACCGTGCACGCGCTGCTCCAGGCCGGGCAACTGGTGGGTGTCGTGGAGGAAATGCGCCGCCTGCACGCCGTGGTGGCGCACCAGGCCGAGCAAGGTGGCCCCGTAGCGCAGCCAGTAGCGCCGGCGCAGCGCGTCGGCCTCGGCGGCGTCGACGCCAAGCTCACGCACGATGTAGTCGGTCATGCCGACGTTGATCTGCGGCAGCGCGGCGTGGCTGGCGTTGTGCAGGGTGTTGTCGAGGTCGAACAGCCACACCGTGCGTCGGCCGCGCGACGGGTTGCTGGTCGCGGTCGCGGCCACTCTCAATGCGAGCGGATCATCGTGCGGCATCAGGCGGCGTCAACATGATCCACTCTCAATGCGAGCGGATCATCGTGCCGTAAGCCTGATCGGTCAGGATCTCCAGCAGCATCGCGTGCGGCACCCGGCCGTCGATGATGTGGACGGCGTTGACGCCGCTCTTGGCGGCGTCGAGCGCGCCGGCGATCTTGGGCATCATGCCGCCGCTGATGGTGCCATCGGCGAACAAGGCGTCGATCTCGCGCGCCGTCAGGTTGGTCAGCAGTTCGCCATTCTTGTCGAGCACGCCGCGGATGTTGGTCAGCAGCATCTGCTTCTCGGCCTTGAGCACCGTGGCCAGCTTGCCGGCCACCAGGTCGGCGTTGATGTTGTAGCTCTCGTTGTGCTCGCCAAAGCCGATCGGGCTGATGACGGGGATGAACTGGTCGTCCTGCAAGGCCTTGACGACGCTGGGGTCGATGGCGGTGATCTCGCCGACATGGCCGACGTCGTGCTCGATCTTGGGGTCGTCCTTGTCGATCAGCCTGAGCTTGTGGGCGCGGATCAGGCCGCCGTCGCGCCCGGTCAGCCCCACCGCCTTGCCACCGGCGGCGTTGATGAGGCCGACGATGTCTTGCTGGACCTGGCCGGCCAGCACCCATTCGACGACTTCCATGGTCTCTTCGTCGGTGACGCGCATGCCCTGCACGAAAGTGCCCTTCTTGCCCACGCGCGCCAGCGCCTCGTCGATCTGCGGGCCGCCGCCGTGGACGACGATGGGGTTCATGCCGACCAGCTTGAGCAGCACGATGTCTTCGGCGAAATCCTGCTGCAGCCCGGGGTCGGTCATCGCGTTGCCGCCGTACTTGATGACCAGCGTCTTGCCGTGGAAGCGGCGGATGTATGGCAGGGCCTGGGCCAGGATCTCGGCCTTCTCGCGCGGCGTGATGTGGGCGAGGCTGTCGTCGGCGGGTGCGGTGGTGGTCATCGGCAGGGGTCCGGCTGGCAATGGCCGCATTGTAGGAACGCCGCCCCAGCCGCGCAGGGAACTTGCGTGCGAAACTCGGTCCAACGTCCATCCCCCCCTGCTGGAGTCCCCGAATGAAGCGAATCTGGCTGCCGATCCTGGCCGCACTGTGCAGCCTGCCGCTGCTGGCACAGCCGCTAACCGATGGCGAGGTCACGGGCATCGACAAGGCGCAGGCCCGCATCACCCTCAAGCACGGTGAGATCAAGCACCTGGACATGCCGCCGATGAAGATGATCTTCCGCGTCCGCGACGCCAAGTTGCTCGACGACGTCGCCGTCGGCGACAAGGTGCGCTTCGCCGCCGACCGCGTCAACGGCAACTTCACCGTGATGGCGATCGAAAAGGCGCGCTAGGCCTTTGCAACCGGCGTCACGCAGGCGACGCCGCGCTGGGCGCCTGCCCGCTACGATGGTCTGTTCTGAGCATCCCAAGCCCATGAATGTGCCCGGCGTTCGCGAAGAAACGGCTATGCGCTACAAGGCGAACGGCAGCGCCGGGATGACCGACACGTCATTGGTGCGAGCCCGTGGCGTTGTCGGACGCCGCGGTGTGAGCC
>JAUYAJ010000506.1 GCA_030693565.1 Rubrivivax sp. | reverse complement strand
TTGCCGTTGCCTTGTTTGACGACCAGGGCGTCCTTCAGTGGCAGTTCGCCGAAAGGCAGGTGCGTCAGGCGGTCGATGCGCGCTTCGGTCAGGTTGTTCATCGTCGCCAGCTCGATCAGCGAACCCTGGATGAAGTACTTGCCTTCGGCGTCGGTGTAGATGATTTCAGTGCCGCCGAAGCGCACTTCGAAAAGGCCGGGGATCGGCGACTTGGTGATGTCGTCGATCTTGGGCAGCTTGGGCAGGCGCTCGGTGAGCGCCTTGCGAATCGCGGCCTCCTGGGCGCTGGCGCTGCCGCCGGCGAGCACGGCGGCGCAGAGCACCCAGCGCAGGGTCTTGAACAACAACGTCATGGGAATCCTTGGAAGGCGCTCAGGCATCGAGCGCACGGGCAGCGAGGAAGCGCTTCACGGGCGGCATCTGATTGAGCAGACCCAGTCCGCGGTTGCGGAGTTCCTTCAGCAGCGGCTGCTGGCTCGCAAACAACTGCAACAAACCGTCAGTGAGCTGGCCCATGGCCAGCACCGGCGCGGCGCGGCGGCGCGCGTAACGCTGCAGCAGTCGCATGTCACCGGGGGAACGCCAGGACTCGCGCGCTGCCAGCACCTCGGCCAGCGCCGTGACGTCGCCCAGACCGAGGTTGAGCCCCTGGCCGGCCAGCGGGTGAACCACATGGGCGGCGTCGCCGATCAGCACCCAGCCCGGTCCGCAGACGGTCTCGGCTCGCCCCAGCGCCAGCGGCCAGGCGGCGCGTTCGCTGGCCAGCCGCAGCGTGCCGGCGGCGCCGCCGCTGGCGTCGTTCAGCGCCGCTTCGAATTGCGCCGGCGGCAGCGCCAGCAAGGCCTGCGCCCGCTCGTCCGGCAATGACCACACCAGGGCGTAGCCATGGCCGGCTTGCGGCCGGTCCAGCGGCAACAGGGCCAGCACGTCGGGGCTGCGGAACCACTGGCGCGCCAGGCCGCCGTGCGCGTGCTCGCTCAGCAGCCTGGCCGCCAGCGCCTGCTGGCCGTAGGACTGCAGCGGCATGCGCACGCCGAGCTGCGTGCGCGCCGCCGAGGCCTTGCCGTCGGCCAGCACCTGCAGGCTGGCGTCGACCTCGGTGGCCGTGGTCAGCGTCAGGTGGGCAGCGAAACGGGCGGCGGCGAACAAAGCCGTTTCGAGCTCGGCGGTGTCGACGATCCAGGCCAGCGCCTCGACGCCCTGGCTCCAGGCCGAGAAGTCCAGGCTGGCGCCTAGGGCATCACCTTCGATGTGCATGTCGTGGACGGCGGTGCGGGCGTCAGCCGGCAATGCGTCCCAGACCTTCAGCGACGCCAGCAGTGCCACCGAAGCGGCGTTGAGCGCATAGGCACGCACGTCGGGCCGGGACGGCGCCGGCGCAGCGCCGGTCTGCAAAGCCACGCGCAGGCCTTGCCGGGCCAGCGCCAGCGCGGCGCTCAGCCCGACGGCACCGGCACCGCGCACACAGACGTCGAATTCAGCCATCGGCGCATTGTAGAGACGCCCCCCGGGCACAATCCGCGCTCCAACATCCGACCCTGGGGCCCGTCCTTGAGCGAACTGAACTGCAGCGTCTCGGCGCTCTACCTGCACCCGATCAAGTCCTGCGGCGCCATCGCCGTCGGTGAGAGCCTGATGATCGAGACCGGGCTCGAATTCGACCGCGCCTGGATGGTCGTCGACCCCGCGGGCGACATGCTGACCCAGCGCGAACTGCCGCGCCTGGCCTTGATCAGCGGCAGCTTCAAAGGCGACGACCTGGTGCTGCGCGCGCCCGGCATGCTGGCGCTGCACATTGCGCTCGGCCGCGTCGAGGCACCGACCCGGGTGCGCGTGTGGGACGACGAGGTCAAGGCCTTCGAGATGGGGCCGCTGGCCGCCCAGTGGTTCAGCGACTTCCTCGGCCGGCCGGCACGGCTGGTGCGCTTCGACCCCGGCCAGCGCCGGCTGTCGAGCCGGGAATGGACTGCGGACGTCGAAGCCGAGAACGCGTTTGCCGACGGCTTTCCGCTGCTGCTGCTGTCCAGCGCCTCGCTGGCCGACCTCAACAGCCGGCTGACGGCCAAGGGCGTGGCGCCGGTGACGATGCAGCGCTTTCGGCCTAACCTGGTGCTCGACGGCCTGCAGGCTTTCGAGGAAGACTTCGTCGACGAAGTCCACATCACCACCGCCGAGGGCCTGGTGCGCCTCAAGCTCGTCAAGCCTTGCGTGCGCTGCACCATCCCCGACGTCGACCCGGCCACCGGCCAGGCCGGCCACGAGCCCGGCGACACCTTGAGCGGCTTTCGGGCCAATGCGCGCATGGGCGGCGGCATCACCTTTGGCATGAACGCCGTGCTGCTCGAAGGCACCGACCGCATGCTCAAGGTCGGCCAGACGGCGCGCGCCTTCATCAAGTTTTGAGTCCCGGATGACACAACGCCCCACCTGGCAGCTGTTCACGCTGGCAGTGCTGATCTGGGGCACGACCTGGCACGCCATCGTCCACCAGGTGGCGCTGACGACGCCGGAGTTCGGCGTCACGCTGCGCTTCGCGATCGCCGGCGCCCTGGTGCTGGCGCTGGCGCTCTGGCGCGGCGAGCGGCTGCACTTCGGCCTGCGCGCCCACGCCTTGCTGGCGCTGCAAGGCGTGTTCATGTATTCGCTGGCCTATCTGTGCGTCTATCACGCCGAACTGCATGTGCCGTCGGGGCTGGTGGCGGTGGGCTATTCGGCCTCGCCCTTGCTGGCCGGGCTGGGCGCCTGGTGGCTGTGGGGCCAGCACGTCAGCCGCGCCTTCATTGCCGGCGGCGTGCTCGGCGTGGTCGGCGTGGCGCTGATCTTCTGGCCCGAGATCGGCCTGGCCGGCGCGCGGCCGAGCGCTGGCCTCGGCCTGGCCTACACGGTGGCGGCGGTGCTGCTGTCGGCGGTGGGCGCGCTGGCGGCCAGCCGCAACAGCCGCCACAAGCTGCCGTTCTGGCCCGGCCTGGGCCTGGCCATGCTCTACGGCGCTGGCGCTTCGGCGCTGGTGCTGGGCCTGCAGGGCCAGCCGCTGGCGCTGCCGACGGCCTGGTCCTGGTGGCTGTCGCTGGCCTACCTGACGGGCGCCGGCACCGTGCTGGCCTTCGCCGCCTTCCTGACCTTGCAGCAGCGCCTGGGGCCGGGCAAGGCGGCCACCATCGGTGTCATGACGCCGGTGGTGGCGCTGGCGGTGTCGACGGCTTTCGAAGGCTACCGGCCGGGCGGCTGGACGCTGGCCGGCGCTTTGCTGGCGATCGCCGGCAACGCCTTGATGCTCAGGCCGGCCGCGACGCGGGCATCGGCATGAACTCGCTGTCGCCGGGCACGGCGGGAAAGCGCCCGGCAACCCAGTCGGCCGCGGCCTGGGCAATGCGTTCAGGCCGGCTGGAAACGAAGTTCCAGCGCATGTGGCGCTGGCCGAGCGCAGCGCCGCCGATCAGCATCACGCGGGCGTCTTCGCTGCCGCTGATCATCGGCTCGTCGCCAGGCTCGATGAGCACCAGTTGCTGGGGCGCGATGGCCTGGCCGTCGAGCTCGAACCCGCCCGCCACGCTGTAGAGCGCACGCTCGGCGGCCAGCGGCAGCGGAAAGCCGTCGCCCTCACGCAATGTGATGTCGACGCACAGCGTCGGCGAATGCGCGGCCACCGGCGAGGTGGCGCCGAAGGCGCTGCCCACCAGCAGGCGCAGCGTCGCGCCGCCGACTTCGAGTTCGGGCAGGTCCGCCGCCGCCGTGTGGGCAAACGCCGGCGCCATCTCTTCGTCGGCCGCCGGCAAGGCCAGCCACAGCTGCAGGCCGTGGCTGCGCCGGGTGACGCCGCGCAAGTCGTCCGGTGTGCGCTCGGAATGCACGATGCCGCGGCCGGCGCTCATCCAGTTGACGGCGCCGGGTTCGATGCGCTGCAGCGTGCCCAGCGAGTCGCGGTGCAGCAGCGCGCCTTCGAACAAGTAGCTCAGCGTGGCCAGGCCGATGTGCGGGTGCGGCCGCACGTCGTGGTCGTCTGCCGGCCCGGCGCTGACGGGGCCGAAGTGATCGAAGAAGACGAAGGGGCCGACGGCGCGCCGCTGCGCCGCCGGCAGCAGCCGGCGGACGATGAAACCGCCGCCGAGGTCGTGCATCTGCGGGTGAATCGAGGTCCGGTTCATGGCATCCGATCAGGGCTGCTGGAGCGCCGACAAATCACCGGCAACGCGCCGGCAGCCGAGTGTAGGAAAATCCGCGTTTCCCCGCCCTCTCGCGAAAGCCCTCCCCATGAGCCTCAAGTGCGGCATCGTCGGCCTGCCCAACGTCGGCAAGTCGACCCTTTTCAACGCGCTCACCCAAGCCGGCATCGCGGCCGAGAACTACCCGTTCTGCACCATCGAGCCCAACGTGGGCATCGTCGAACTGCCCGACCCGCGCTTGCAGGCGTTGGCCCGGATCGCCACGCCCGAGAAAGTGGTGCCGGCGATCGTCGAGTTCGTCGACATCGCCGGCCTGGTCGCCGGCGCGTCCAAGGGCGAAGGCCTGGGCAACCAGTTCCTCAGCCACATCCGCGAGACCGACGCCATCGTCAACGTGGTGCGCTGCTTCGAGGACGAGAACGTCATCCACGTCGCCGGCAAGGTCGACCCGCTGTCCGACATCGAGATCATCCAGACCGAACTCTGCCTGGCCGACCTGACGACGGTGGAGAAAAGCCTGCACCGCTACGTCAAGGCGGCGCGCTCGGGCAACGACAAGGAAGCCGCTGCGCTGGTCAAGGTGCTGGAGAAATGCCAGGCCGTGCTCGATCAGGCGCTGCCGGTGCGCGGCATCGCCTTCAGCAAGGAAGAGCGCGCCATCCTCAAGCCGCTGTGCCTGATCACCGCCAAGCCGGCGATGTTCGTCGGCAACGTGGCCGAGGA
>JAUYAJ010000494.1 GCA_030693565.1 Rubrivivax sp. | reverse complement strand
GTTCTCGCTCGGGTCGGCGTGCAGTTGCTTGGCCACGCCGTACTCGACCTTGATCTCCTCGGCGTCCTTGGTCGGCGTGCGCAGCGCCATCGCGATGTCGCTGGTGATCAGGTCGCCGGCGATCGGGATCACCGCGGTGTGGCGCACCGAGCCGTCGGTGTAGATGCTGACGTCGGTGGTGCCGGCGCCGATGTCGACCACCGCCACGCCCAGGTCTTTCTCGTCTTCGGTGAGCACGGCGGCGGCGCTGGCGCTGGGGTTGAGCACCAGGCGCTCGACGTCCAGGCCGCAGCGGCGCACGCACTTGAGGATGTTCTCGGCCGCGCTCTGCGCGCCGGTGACGATGTGCACCTTGACCTCGAGCCGGCTGCCGCTCATGCCGATCGGCTCCTTGACCTCGTGGCCGTCGATGACGAACTCCTGCGGCTCGACCAGCAGCAGCCGCTGGTCGTTGGGGATGTTGATCGCCTTGGCGGTCTCGACGACGCGGTTGACGTCCACCGGGGTGACCTCGCGGTTGTCGCGCACGATCACCATGCCGGTGCTGTTCTGGCCGCGGATGTGGCTGCCGGTGATGCCGGTGTAGACACTGGAGATCTTGCAGGCCGCCATCAGCTCGGCTTCCTTGAGCGCCTGCTGGATGCTTTGCACGGTGGCGTCGATGTTGACGACGACGCCGCGCTTGAGCCCCTGGGTTGTCGCCACGCCGAGCCCGGCCACGCGCAAGGCGCCGCCTGCCAGCACCTCGGCCACCACCACCATCACCTTGGCGGTGCCGATGTCCAGGCCTACCACCAGATCTTTGTATTCCTTGGCCATGATGCCCTCAGTTCTTCTTCGTCACGCCCGCTGGCGCGGCGATGGTGGTGGTCACGCCGCGCAAGCGAACGGCATAGCCGTCGGTGTGGCGCAGGTCGGCGTATGCCAACGGTTGTTTGTAGCGGCCGGTGACTTGCGCCAGCGTGCGCACGAAGCGCTCGCAGCGCGCCAGCACTTCGTCTTCGCTGCCGCGCCCCAGCTCCAGCAGCGCGCCGCTGTCCAGCGCCACGCGCCAGGAGCCGCGGCCCGACAGTTGCAATGTCTCCAGCATCAGTTGCTGGCTGGCCAGCACCGGCTGCAACCGGCGCAGCATGGCGAGCATGCGCGCCGAGCTGCCTTGCGGGCCTTGCAGCACCGGCAGCGAGTCGTCCTCGACGTCGCCGACGTTGGCCTCGAAGACTTCGCCGTGACTGTTGACCAGGCGGTCGTTGCCGTCTTCGCCCTGCCACAGCGCGGCGGCGCGGTGCTCTTCCAGCGTCACCAGCAGGCGGTCGGGCCAGACCCGGCGCACGACGGCGCGGCGCACCCAGGGTACGGACTCGAAGGCGCTGCGGCTGCGCTGCAGATCGATGCTGAAGAAGTTGCCCGCCAGATGCGGCGCAGCGTTGGCGCGCACGGTGTGGATGCTGCTGCGCGTGAGCTCGCCGTCGAGCTGGATGCTGCGGATGGCGAACCAGGGCGCGCGCATCAGCCACAGCACGGCCAGCGCCAGCGCCGCCGCGGCCGCCAGCGCCAGCACCACCTGGGCGACGGCGTTCATCAGCCGCACGTCGCCCGGCAGGGCTGGCAGCCCGATTGGCAAGCTGGTGCTGGCGTGCGTGGCCATGCTCAGAGCGCCTCCCCGGCGCTGCGCGCGCCGTCCAGCGTGGCCGCGGCCAGCAACTGCAGGCACAGCTGTTCGTAGCTGATGCCGGCGACGCAGGCCGACATCGGCACCAGCGAATGGCCGGTCATGCCCGGGCTGGTGTTCATCTCCAGCAGCAAGGGCTGGCTGTCGCTGGCGCGCAGCATCAGGTCGGCGCGGCCCCAGCCGCGGCAGCCCAGCGTGCGGTAGGCGGCCAGGCTCAGGCGCTGGACCTCGGCTTCGACATCGGCGGCCAGGCCGCTCGGGCACAGGTAGCCGGTGTCGTCGCTGAAGTACTTGTGCTGGTAGTCGTAGTTGCCGCCCGGCGCGTTGATGCGAATCACCGGCAGCGCGCGCGCCTGCGCACCGGCGCCCAGCAGCGGGCAAGTCAGCTCGATGCCGTCGATGAATTCTTCGCACAGCACGTCGGGGTCGAACTGCGTGGCCAGGCGCACGGCGTCCTGCATCTGCGAGTAGCCCAGCACCTTGGTGATGCCGATCGACGAGCCTTCGCGCGGCGGCTTGACGATCAGCGGCAGGCCCAGCGCATCGGGTACCGCTACCAGTGCTTCGCGCCCGAGGTCGTCGGCCGACAGCCAGCGCCAGCGCGGTGTGGGCAGGCCTTCGGCGACCCAGACGCGCTTGGTCATCACCTTGTCCAGGGCGATGGCGCTGGCCATCACACCCGAGCCGGTGTAGGGGATGGCCAGCAGTTCCAGGGCGCCTTGCACCGTGCCGTCTTCGCCATGGCGGCCGTGCAGCGCGATGAAGGCGCGCGCGAAGCCGTCGGTCTTGAGTTCGTGCAGGCCGCGCTCGGCGGGGTCGAAGGCGTGGGCGTCGACGCCCGATGCGCGCAGCGCCGCCAGCACGCCAGCGCCCGACATCAGCGAGACCTCGCGCTCGGCGCTGCTGCCGCCCATCAGCACAGCGACCTTGCCCATGGTGTTCACGTTCATGCCGCCACCCCCGCCAGGTCCACCACTTGCTGGGCCACGGCGCCCATCGAGCCGGCGCCCATGGCGATGACGACGTCGCCGTCGCGCGCGAACTCGGCAATCGCCGTCGGCAGCGCTGCCATCTCGTCGACGAACAGCGGGTCGATCTTGCCGGCCACACGCAGCGCATGGGCCAGCGCGCGGCCGTCGGCGGCGACGATCGGCGCTTCACCGGCGGCGTAGACCTCGGTCAGCAGCAAGGCGTCCGCCGTGCCCATGACCTTGACGAAGTCTTCGAAGCAGTCGCGCGTGCGGGTGTAGCGGTGCGGCTGGAAAGCCAGCACCAGCCGGCGGCCGGGGAAGGCGCCGCGCGCGGCGGCGATCACCGCGGCCATCTCCACCGGGTGGTGGCCATAGTCGTCGATCAGCGTGAAATGGCCACCGCCAGCGGCCGGCACTTCGCCGTAGCGCTGGAAGCGGCGGTCGACGCCGCTGAAGCCGGCCAGCGCGCTGACCATTGGCGCGTCGGGCAGTTCCAGTTCGGTGGCCACGGCGATGGCGGCCAGCGCGTTGAGCACGTTGTGCTCGCCCGGCAGGTTGAGCGTGATCGCCAGGTCGGGCATGACGCTGCCGTTGCGCCGCTGCACGGTGAAGCGCATCTGGCCGCCAGCCAGCGCAACAACATTGACGGCGCGCACCTGCATGTCGGCGCCGAACCCGTAGCTGACCACCGGGCGCGAGATCATCGGCACGATCGAGCGCACGCCGGGGTCGTCGCCGCACAGGATGGCGGCGCCATAGAAAGGCATGCGGTGGACGAAATCGACGAAGGCGCTCTTGAGCCGCGACAAGTCGTGGCCGTAGGTCTCCATGTGGTCAGCGTCGATGTTCGTCACCACGCTCAGCACCGGGCTCAGGTTGAGGAAGGAGGCGTCGCTTTCGTCCGCCTCGACGACGATGTAGTCGCCCGCGCCCAGGCGCGAATTGGCGCCGGCGCTGTTGAGGCGGCCGCCGATGACGAACGTGGGGTCGACGCCGGCCTCGGCCAGGATGCTGGTCACCAGCGAGGTCGTCGTCGTCTTGCCATGCGTGCCGGCGATGGCGATGCCGCGCTTGAGACGCATCAACTCAGCCAGCATCACCGCGCGCGGCACAACCGGGACGCGCCGCGCGCGCGCCGCGATCACCTCGGGGTTGTCGCCCTTCACCGCGGTCGAGACCACCACAGCCTGCGCGCCGGCGATATGGGCCGCGGCATGGCCGATGGCCACGCGCACGCCCAGCTGCGCGAGTCGGCGCAAGGTGGCGCTGTCGGCCTGGTCGGAGCCCGACACCGAGTAGCCCAGGTTGTGCAGGATCTCGGCGATGCCGCTCATGCCGGCGCCGCCGACCCCAACGAAGTGAATGTGCTTGACAGCGTGTTTCATGGCGTCGTGCGACCCCGGGGTTGCAGCAGGCTTTCGATCTGGTCGGCCACGCGCGCCGCCGCCTGCGGGCGCGCCAGCGCGCGCGCTGCCGTGGCCATCGTGCACAAGGCGTCGCGGTCCAGGGCGGCCAGCGCCTGCGCCAGCGCCGCCGGCGTCAGATCGGTTTGCGGCAGGTGCAGCGCCGCGCCGTGGCCGGCCAGATAGATGGCGTTGTCGCGCTGGTGCGCCGTCGTGCTCACGACCAGCGGCACCAGCAGGCTGGCGACGCCGGCGGCGCAGAGTTCGCTCACGGTGATGGCGCCGGCGCGGCAGACCATCAGGTCGCAGCCGGCCAGGCGCTGCGCCATGTCGTCGATGAAAGGCAGGACCTCGGCTTCGATGCCGGCCGCGGTGTAAGCGGCGCGCACCGCGTCGAGCTGCGCCGCGCCGGTCTGGTGGATGACCTGCGGGCGCTGCGCCGGC
>JAUYAJ010000257.1 GCA_030693565.1 Rubrivivax sp. | reverse complement strand
AGCGCCAGCACCAGCGCGGCCAGCGGCAGCCCGAGCTCCACCGCCAGCTGCAGCGGCAGGTTGTGCGAATGGTCGAAGAAGGCCGTTGGCCGACCCGGGAAGGGTGTCAGCGACCAGGCGAAGTTGAATTCGCCAAAGCCGATGCCAGTCCAGGGCTGCTCGCGGATCAGCGCCAGCGTGTTGGCCCAGATGCCAAAGCGCGAGCCGGAAATGTCGGCCTCAGCAACACGCGCGCTGCCGCCAAAGCTGTGCTGCGAGGCCTCAGCCCAGGCCGACATCGCCAGCCAGGCCGCGCCGTAGAGCAGCGGCGCGGCCAGCAGCAGCCAGCGGCTGGCGGGCGACAGCCGGCGGTCGAACAAGCCCCACAAAGCCAGCACCACCATGCCGACCAGCCCGGTGCGCGACGCCGTGAGCACGACGGCGAAGACCATGGCCGCGAACAGCAGCCGGGCCCAGACCGGCGCCAGCCGGCGCAGTTCGAGCAAGGCAATGACGGCGATCGCCGACCACAGCAGCAGGCTGCTCAGGTGGTTGGGCTGACGGATATTTCCGACCGCGCGGCCAACGATGCCCGAGCGCGCGATCCAGTCGCCGTCGATGCTGTCCGGCGCGAACACCTGGACCACGGCAACGCCCGCATTGAGCAGCCCCGCCACCACCCAGCCGGCGCAGAAACAGGTGAACAGCGGCACCGCGTCGGCGCTGCCGCGCGCGCTGGCGCCGCCCAGCAGCAGCAGCGCCGCCGCCGCGATCAAGCCCAGGCCCGACAGCGCCAGGCTGGCAGGCAGCGCGCCCCCCAGCCACGACCACAGCGCGGCGCCAGCCAGCAAAGCCAGCGCCAGCAGCGGCGCGCGCAGCGGGCGCAGTGGCAGCGCCGATGCGCTGGCGGCACAGGCGGCGACGAACCAGCCCCACAAGGCCAGCGCCAGCGCCTGGTTCAAGAAGGTTGGTGACGGCGAGACGTTGTAGGCCAGCAGCGATGGCGCGGCGGCGGCGGCGATGGCCAGCCACGAAGCCAGCTTGCGATTGGAGTTTGGGCCCATGGTCAGCGGCCGGCATCGTAGCAGCCGGTGCCGCCATGGCTTGGGCGCAGCCGGCGCCGTCATGGGCCAGAAGGGGCCAGAGGCCAGACCCCCGGGTCCTGTGAGACACACGCCCTTGATCCGCCGGGCTGTTGCATAGAGATATCGCCCGCGGTATCGCTCACGGGTGAATTCGAAGACCAAACTGCTCCACGCCATCACGAGCAACCCGCAACAGGTTCGATTCGCACAGGCCTGCAAAGCGGCCGAACTGCTGGGTTTTATCCACCATGGTGGCAAGGGCTCGCACAAGGCGTTCGCCAAGGCGGGAGAACCAGCCGGGCTGAACTACCAGGACCGTGATGGCTTTGTCCCGCCCTACCAGGCGCGGCAGTTGATTGAGATGATCCGCAAGTACGCAGGGGCCACCGAATGAACCACTACCCCATCAACATTTTCTGGAGTGAAGAGGACGCGGGCTTCATCGCCGAGGTGCCCGACCTGCCAGGCTGCAGTGCCTGGGGTGCCACCGAGACCGAAGCGGCGCGCGAGGTGCAGGACGCCATCGCGGCCTGGGTGCAAGCCGCCCAGGCCGCTGGCAAGGCGGTGCCCGTTGCGCAAGCGGTGCAGCCGCTGCAGGGCTACAGCGGCAAGTTCCTGGTCCGCCTGCCACGCAGCTTGCATGCGCGGCTGGCGCGGCGTGCGGCGCAAGAGGGCGTGAGCCTGAATCAGTTCTTGACGGGTGTGCTGGCCAGCGAGGTGGGCGGCGCTTGAGCCGCACGGGCCCATTCGGGAATGCCCGAATCAAGCCAGATGTGATCTCCGCGGGCGGATCAAGGCCCTCTCATACCCACTTGCTTTCGATCGTATAACTTGTGCGCCACGACGAGTCGTCCGTGCGAGTGCCTGCAGCATGGCCACGCGCTGGCGTTGACGCGGCCACTTAGCGCGAGCCAACGACGCCGGCTGGCCGCCTACGCTCATGCCCGGCGACAGCGCTCCTTGACTTCGCTACGACGGCCACCCGACGTCGTTGGCTGCCAGCAGCGGACCCATTCGACGGTTGAAGGCCACGCTGGTGCCAGATCGGGACGGTGGGGCGCTGTGTGGAGCGAAGTCAAGGAGGAGGTGGCGGCCGCAGGCCGACGCCGGGGGACATGAGCGCAACACAGCGCCCTGCCGTCCCGATCCTGCGCTCCCTGGTTGCGCGCATGGGTCTGTCGAATTTTGGGGTGGCTGCAGTAACGACTGGCCAGATCACACCCCAGACTTTTGCGTTTGATCGCAAATGCGTATCAGCAGCCTGCTTTGCGTGGCTGGCGCAGTGCCAAGACGATGGCTGCGCTCCAGTAGCAAGGCCCGGCTCGGCGACCGTTTTCGTCACCTGCGGCCTCGGGTGGCGGAACCGGGAACACGCGAGCCCTGTCTGGCCGCGGACGCCGTCAGCCATTGGCGGCCGCGCGAGGGAGGGAGGGAGGGGCGGTGCCTGACAGCGTCAGGCGCAGTTCCTCCCTCCAGCAGCGAAAAGCGACCCGGGGGCCGCTTTGCTGTTTGACGGAGGTGGCGAAGGGAGGGGGCAAAAGGCAAGACCTGACCCCCTTCTCCTTCTCACCAGCCCGGTGCGCGATGCGGTGAGCACGACGGCAAAGATCATCGCCGCAAACAGCAGCCGGCCCCAGCGCGGCGCCAGGCGGCGCAGTTCGAGCAGCGCGATCACCGCGATGCTCGACCACAGCAGCAGGCTGCTCGAGTGGTTGGGCTGACGCAGGTTGCCCACCGCACGGCCGGCAATGCCCGAGCGCGCGACCCAGTCGCCGTCGACCCAGCCGGGCGCGAACACCTGCAACAGCGCGACCCCGGCATTGAGCCCGCCGGCGACGGCCCAGCCGAAGCAGAACGCGGCGAACACGGCCACGGCATCGGCGCTGGCGCGCTGCGTTGCACCGGCAACGAGCAGCAGCGCCGCCGCGCACAGCAAGCCCAGCGCCGACAGCGCCAGGCTGGCCGGCAAGCCGCCCGGGCCCCAGGACCACAGCGCCGCTGCGGCAAGCAGCGCCAGCACGATCAGCAGGGACAGCGCGTCGCGCACCCGCGCCGCCACCGGCGCGGCGGCGCAAAGCAAAACAAAGCCGCCCCACAGCGCCAGCGCCAGCGCCTGGTTCAGAAAGGTCGGCGAGGGCGAGACGTTGTAGGCCAGCAGCGACGGTGCAGCGGCGGCGGCGGCGGCCAGCAGGGCGCGCGGGTCGGTGAGCATCGGTGCGGGAGGCAAGAGGAGTCGGGGACCGGCCTCGCACTTTGGCAGCGCGGCCGATGCAGGCAGCCCCGGTCGGTGGCCGCTGACGGGCCCGGCGAGTGTAGCGGCGCCTCTCGGTTCAGGCGCCCGCCCGCGCCGCGACTGCATCGGATCGCAGGCGCTGCCGGCGCCAGGCCTTGGGCCGGATGTCAGCCTCCAAAAGTAAAAAGCGGGGCCCTCGGGCCCCGCCTTGAACTTTCATGTGCGGTCAATCAGGCGGCAGCACGGCACTCCGCAGGGACGTACTTGGCGACGGCGGCGGGAGCGGTACATGTCCACTTCACGGTGCCATCGGCGTTGACGACCGGAGTCAGGGTCAGGACCACATCCTTGGCTTTCGGGGTCCCCGTCACAGCGATCACGCCAGTGGTGTTTTCACAAGTGCTGGACTTCGTGTTGTCCGTAGCAACAGCCAGATTAGTGACCCCCAGGCACGCACCCGCAGCAATGACACCGCCGTTGTTGGCAATGTTTTCCGTGACGGTGGCCTTCATGCTCGAACCCAGGATGGCCAGTTCGGAAACCCGGCCACGGACCGTGTAGTCCTGGTACGCCGGCAATGCCACGGCAGCCAGGATGCCGATGATCGCCACGACGATCATCAGTTCGATGAGGGTGAAACCTTGTTGAACGCGCTTCATGAGGAATGCTCCGGTAAATGAAATTGGGCAGGGACACCCCCCTGAATGCAGGGGTCGTGCCAACCCGGTTTGGCGCCCCGGAGCCCCGTCAAACGAGGATTCCGTCACACCAGGTGACGCATCTGGTCGGTCGGCGCGCCGCGGCAGGGCCGCCGGCGGCCGGAGGTGACGCAATGCGTCACCCGGGATCGGCGCCGCCGGGCTTCAAGGCGTGAAGGCGAAGTTCGTCGTCACGGCACCGGTCAGCGCGATGTCGGCCGACTTGAGCGCCAAACCAGGCGCACTGGCCTCGAGCTTGTAGCGGCCGGCAACCGGCGCATCGCTGGCGAACGTGAACGTGGTGGCCCCTGCGGCATACGCCAGCCTGGCCGGCGCGCCGGCGGGCAGCGCCATGCTGTAGGCCCCGGTGCTGGCGTCGGCCGCGCTGTAGCCGACCTCGATGGTCGGCCCGCCGCTGAAGGCCTGCGTCGCGCGGACCGCCGCACCGGTGTTGGCCGGATTGCCGCCGACCGTGACCACGCCCGCGGCGATGTGGCCAACCGACGCCGGCGTGTTGATGCGCGCCGTTGTGCTGCCGATGGTGGTGGCGGCGGTATTGCTGACCGGCACGCCGGTGATGACGGCGCTCACCCGCCCACCGGCGGTGATCACCAGGTCGTAGCTTCCTGCGGGCACCGGGTAGAGCGTGAAGCGGCCGGTGACGTCAGGCGGGGTCGCGCGCACCGCTGCGCCGGCAAGCTGGGCCGATACGGTGGCGCCTGCCGTGACCAGCGAGGGATCGACGAAGCCGACGATGCGCTGGCCCGCAGCCGACAGGATCGGAATCACCGACAGCACCGGCTTGAGCAGGTAGTTGCCGGAGTTGCCGGCCTTGACGAAGGATTTGCAGGCGTCGAAGTCGATCGCGAAATCGGCAATCTGGCCCACCGGCACGTCGAGGTTCACGTTCATCTTCAGCCCGCTTTGCTGACCACTGGGCGTGCTGACCGCGGTTTCGACCCCGCCGGTGGGCTTGATGGCGTTGGCCAGCGGGTTGGCCGCGGTGTTGGCGGCCAGCACCAGCCGCATCTGGGTGTAGCTGCCGCTGGGCAGTTCGGTCTGGCCGAGCGGCAGCAGCGTGCCGTTGGTCAAGGTGAGCAGGTCCACGCGCTGCGGTGCGGCCAAGGCCACCTCGGACCAGCCCGCGTCGTTGTCGCCCGCCGAGCCGCTCTGGTGCACGCGCACCTTTTCCACCGTGACGAAGACGCTGTCGTAGCCGCAGGCCGGGGCGTCGGTGAGCGACAGGCGCAGCGTGCCGGTACTCGGGCTGCTGCCGCCGCCACCGCATGCGGTGATCAGCAAAGCGGCGGCCAATGCGGTGCCGCCGGTCAGGGGCAGGAGATGTCGTTGATTCATGGTCCAGGTCCTTTTGCGCAGGGCGCGCGTTCGCTGTGCGAGGCCGCCACCGTAACCGGCAGCGCGACCCGTGCGTGTAGGACAGTTCCACCGAGAACCGTCGGACATCGCCGCCGCGCGACGGTCGGATCCGCATGCGGCCCAGCGGATTGACCGGGGGGACTGGGCGAATGCCCGGCGATCTCGAACCGCCCGCGGGCGGCAACGGCCGTCAGCGCCCCAGCGTCATCACCTGGCCGGAGACCAGGGCGCGGATGCGGTGCGGGCTGGACTGGGCGCCGATTTCGCTCATCACCGCGTCAACCTCGCCGGGCTTGATGTGGGTGATGAAGACGTCGGTGGGCGCCGCCAGCTGGGCCAGTTCGCGCTTGAGCGCCGCCGGGCACAGGTGGCGGCTGATGTCGGCCAGTTCGTGCTCGTCGTCGCGGAACGCGGTCTCGATCACCAGCGCAGCCAGCGGCAGGCTGGCCAGCCGCGCCCACAGCGGCGGGTTGGGGCCGGTGTCGCCGGTGAAGACCCAGGCGCCATGGGCCGCGTCGGCACCGCCCAGCACCGCGTAGCCGACCGCCGGCACCGTGTGCGAGGCCGGCAAGACTTCGATGCGGCGCGCGCCCAGTTCGATCACCTGGCCGACCTCGATCGGCACCAGTTGCAGCACCGGGTTCTGGGCGTCGGGCAGGCGCGTGAAGTCGGGCCAGATGACGCCGTTGAAGATGTGGGCGCGCAAGGCCTGCAGCGTTGCCGCCAGCGCGTGCACACGCACCGGCGGGCGTTGCTGGGCGTGGCGGCGCCGGGTCACGCTGTCGGCCAGCAGGCCGATGGCGAGCACATGGTCCAGGTGCGAGTGGCTGATGAAGATGTGGTCGATGGCCACCATCTCGTCGAGCGTGAGGTCGCCGACGCCGGTGCCGGCGTCGATCAGCACGTCGTCGTCAAGGAGAAAACTGGTGGTTCGACTGCCGGAGGCAATCGAGCCTGAACAGCCGAGGACACGAATCTGCATGGGATGTGGGCGGGTGCCTGTGGTTGCCGCGGCGGCGCCGGCAGCGCGCCGAACCGCAAGGCCTCGATGCTGATCCGCCGCAGCCTGCCGCGCAAGCCGCGGATTCATCAATATTCGGCTTGGCGTGGGGTGGCCGCTGCTGCGCAAGCCGCCGGCGTGACGCGCGTCACGAACGACCGCGGTGCGCTCAGTGGTGGATGAACTGCATCTGCGTGCCGGCCAGTTCGATGACGTCGCCATTGCGCAGCGGCACCGAGTCGCCAACCAGCTGCACGCCGTTGACGCTGGGCCGCGACGCGCCCTCGACATGGGCGAAGGCGTAGCCGTTGGGCCGGCGGGTGATCGACGCCACCTGCACGCCGGGCTTGCCGACGGTGGTGACGACCTTGGTCAGCGTGACTTCGCGGCCGGCGGCGGCGCCGTTCAAGACCTTGATCGACGCCGCCTGCACGGCGGCGGCAGCGGCCGCTGGCCGGGCGTTGCCGCCATAGCCGGAATGGCCCGACTGCAGCGGGTTGACCGAGGCGCTGAAGGCCGGCGGTGCGGCCGCGCCGGGCCGCATGATCATGGTCTTTTCGTATTCGCTGCTGTCGTCGACCAAGTACTTGATCTTGTACTTGCCGATCTCGACGGTGTCGTTGTGAGCCAGCAACTGCTTCTTCACCGCCTTGCCGTTGATGTAGGTGCCGTTGGTGCTGTTCAGGTCTTCGATGAAGACGTCGCCGCCCACCATCTGCAGCACGGCATGCTCGCCGCTGACAGCCAGGTTGTCGATCACGATGTCGTTGTAGGGTTGCCGACCCAGCGTGGTCTTGTCCTTGGTGATCTGGACTTCCTTGATGACCACCCCGTCGAGCGATACGACCAGCTTGCCCATTCGTGACCTCAAATTTGCCTGCAGCCGGCTGCCACAAGCATGACGCTCTGGGGCGCCGGTTCTGGCCCGCGGATCGATGCTGCGATTCAGCGCCGGAACGGCCACCACGATCGCACCGCCTGACTCGCGCCGCCGGAGGCGCGCGCCAGGACCAGCGAGATATTATCCTTTCCACCGGCGTCGTTGGCGGCGTCGACGAGCGCACGGCCGGCCACTTCCAGCGACTCATGGGCCAGCATCACCTGGGCGATGCTGGCATCGTCGAGCATGTCCGACAAGCCGTCGGAGCACAACAGGTAGGTGTCGCCGGGCAGAACGTCGTGCTGGTGGGTTTCCAGCAGCACCGTGTCTTCGACGCCGACGGCGCGCGTCACCAGGTTCTTGTTGGCCGAGAACGCGGCCTGTTCCTGGGTGATGAGGCCGGCATCGATCTGTTCCTGCAGCAGCGAGTGGTCGCGCGAGATTTGCTGCAGCCGGCCGGCGCGCAAGCGGTAGGCGCGCGAGTCGCCGACATGGCCGACCAGCAACCGCATGCCGCGGAACACCGCCACCACCAGCGTCGTGCCCATGCCCGCGTATTGCGGGTTCGAATTGGCGGCGTTGAAGATCGCGCGGTTGGCGTTGTCGACACAGATGTCCATCGCTCGCCGCACCTCGGCGTCGCTGGCCTGGGCGCTCGCTTCGCGCAGCCAGCGGCCCAGTTCGGCGCGGATGAAGGAGGTGACCATGCCGCTGGCGACTTCGCCGGCGTTGTAGCCGCCCATGCCATCGGCCAGCACGGCCAGCGAGACGCCGTCGTCAAGTGCGATGGCATCTTCGTTGTTGCTGCGCGCGCGGCCGGGGTCGACAGTGGCAAATAGCTCGATCGGCATGGGCGTGGGGCGCGCTCTGTGCGCCGGTGGGGTTGGATTGTGCATCGGAACCCCGGGCTTGCCACGGTGGCTGGCGTGACTTCGGTCCGCCTGGAGGCTGCCGGCGTCAGGGCGGCGGCAACAAGGCCTGCAAGGCGTCGGCCAGCGCGTCGCCAGCCTGCGGCCGCGCCGCCGGCTGCTTGCTCAGCAAGGCCGCGACCGCGGCGGCCACCGTGGCCGGCAGTTCAGGGCGCAGGGTCTGCAGGTCGGGCGGCGCCGCGCTGGCTGCGGCACGCAACAATTCGCCCATCGAGCCACCTTCAAAAGGCAGGCGCCCAGCCAGCAACTGGAACAAGGTGACGCCCAGGGCGTAGAAGTCGCTGGCCGGCGTCGGCG
>JAUYAJ010000480.1 GCA_030693565.1 Rubrivivax sp. | reverse complement strand
GGGGGCCGATGGCCCGCGGCACCATGCCCGCGGCCACCGCCGCGGCCGAGCCGCTCGACGAGCCACCCGGCGTGTGCGCCGGGTTGTGCGGGTTGCGCGTCTTGCCCGGCGCGTAGGTGGCCAGCTCGGTGGTCACGGACTTGCCCATCAGCAGGCCGCCGGCGCCGAGCAGCCGGCGCACCACGGCGGCGTCGCGCCGCGGCTGGCGGCCGGCGTGCAGCACGGTGCCGTTCTCGGTCGGCAGGTCGCGGGTGTCGATGATGTCCTTGACACCGACCGGCAGCCCGAACAGCGGGCCGTCGGTGCGGCCGGCGCCGTGGGCTTCATCGGCTGCGGCTGCCTGGGTGCGCACATAGGCCGGGTCCAGCGCCGTCCAGGCCTGGACGGCGGGCTCGGTGTCGCCGATGCGCTCGAGCAGCGCTTCGGCGTAGTCACGCACAGAGAATTCACCGGCGCTGAGCCGGCGTGCGGCGTCGGCGGCGGTCAGGCCGACGAGCAGCGAAGCGTCCATCGTCATCGTTCAGTTCCCGTACAACACGCTGGGCAGCCAGTGCACCAGGCTGGGGAAGATGTAGATGCCGGCCATGGCGATGAAGACCATCGACACAAACGGCAGGCAGCCCTTGAAGATCGTCGACAGCAGCACCTCCTTGGGCGCCACGCCCTTGAGGTAGTAGGCCGACATCGCCATCGGTGGTGTCAGGAACGAGGTCTGCAGGTTCAGCGCGACCAGGATGCCGAAGAAGATCGGGTCGACGCCGAAGTGCGACAGCAGCGGCAGGAAGATGGGCACGAAGATGATGATGATCTCGCTCCACTCCAGCGGCCAGCCGAGCAGGAAGATGATCGCCTGCGTCAGCAGCAGGAAGGTGATCGTGTTCAGGTTCAGGCCGAGCACGAACTCCTTGATCACGCCTTCGCCGCCCAGGTAGCTGAAGATCGACGAGAACAGCCACGAGCCGACGAACAGGTAGCAGACCATCGCCGTGGTGCGCGCCGTCAGGTAGACCGCCTCGCGCAGCTTGAGCCACGACATCGCGCGGTAGGCAGTGGCCAACACGACCGAGCCAAGCGCGCCGATGGCCGCGGCCTCGCTGGGCGTGGCCAGGCCGAACAGGATTGCGCCCAGCACCGACATGATCAGCGCGGCCAGCGGCACGAAGGCCTTCAACAGCAGCAGCACGACGGCGAAGAAGCTCATCACGCCTTGGTCGCGCGGCAGCGGCGGCATCAGCTTGGGCTTCAGGATCGCCAGCACGACGACGTAGACCATGTACAGGCCGGCGAGCAGAAAGCCCGGGATCAATGCCGCAGCGTAAAGCTTGACCACCGAGACGCCAGCGGTGGCGGCGTAGACGATGAGCATGATCGACGGCGGGATCAGGATGCCCAGCGTGCCGCCGGCGCAGATGACGCCGGCCGACAGGCTCTGGTCGTAGCGCGCCTTGAGCATCGCCGGGAAGGCCAGCAAGCCCATCAGCGTGACCACCGCGCCGACGATGCCGGTGGCGGTGGCGAACAGCGCGCAGGTCACCAGCGCGGCGATCGCCATTGCCCCGGGCACGCGGCGAAACGCCACCTGCAGGCTGAGGAAGAGCTTGTCGAGGATGTTCGAGCGCTCGATCATGTAGCCCATGAACAGGAACAGCGGTATGGCGACCAGGATGTCGCTGTTCATCACGCTGAAGGTGTTCTGCGACATCAGGTAGAAAACCCGGTTGTCGAAGAAGGACTGGCCGACCTGGAAGTAGGCGTAAAAGCCGAAGGCCACGCCCATCGCCATCAAGGTGAAGGCGATCGGGAACCCGAGCATGATGATGAAGATGAACAGGCCCAGCATCAGCAGGGCGAGTTGCGGGTCGCTCATGACTGCACTCCGGAGTTTTGATGGGCGGAATGGGTCTTGATGAGCACGCTCTCCAGTTCGTCGACGTCATGCAGCCGCGGCGGCCACTGGCCTTCCTTCAGGCACAGCACGCAGCGCAGCACCTCGGCAATGCCTTGCAGCGTCAGCAGCACGCCGGCGGCCGGGATCAGCATCTTCAGCGGCCACACCGGCACGCCGACCGGGCTGTTGACGCTGACTTCCTTGATCAGGAAGGCGTCGTGGCCGTAGCCCCAGCCGGCGATCACCAGCGCCAGCACGCCGGGGAAGTAGAAGAGGAAATAAAGCACGAACTCAAGCGCCGCCTGGCGGCGCGGCCGCCAGCGCCGCGACAGGATGTCGGCGCGCACATGGCCGCCGCGCGACAGCGTGTAGGCGCCGCACATCAGGAACAGCGAGCCGTACATCAGGTAGCTGAGGTCGAAGGCCCAGCTCGTCGGGTCGCGCAGCACGTAGCGCACGAAAACCTCGTAGCTGATGCCCAGGGTCAGGATGACGATGGTCCAGGCGAAGGCGTGGCCGACGGACTTGTTCAGCAGGTCGATCGACTTGATGACGCTTCGAATCATGGCAATTCCTCAAAAGGAAGGGAGGCCCATGCCTCCCTTCGTCGTACTGGGCTGGCCCGCGGGCGGGCTCAGGCCCGCCCTGGCGTCAAGCCATGCCGGGAATCTTGCCGTGGATGTGCTCGTAGCCGAGCTTGTAGTCGGCTTCGTTGAGGAAGTGGTAGCGGCCGACGCGCTTGGACCAGGCCTTCTGGCTCTCGACCACCTTCTTGAAGAAGGGGTCTTCGTCGCCAAGCTTCTTGGCCACCACGTCCCAGGCCTTGAGCTGGGCTTCGAAGATGGACTTGGGCGTGCGGTAGACGTTGACCTTGTCCTTGGTGATCAGCTCTTCCAGGTCGCGCGAGTAGTTGTCCATCGCGGTCCAGTAGTTGGACTGCGAAGCCGCCTCGGCCGAGTAGCGCAGCACGGCCTGCAGATCCTTGGGCAGGGCGTCGTGCTTGGCGCGGTTGAAGATGATCTCGAAGAACTCCATCGCCTGGTGGTAGCTGCCCATCATGTAGTTCTTGGCCACGTCCTGGGCGCCGAAGCGGCGGTCCGAGGTCGGGTTGTTGAACTCGAAGGCTTCGATGACGCCGCGCTCCATCGCCGGCACGATTTCGCCGCCAGGCAGCTGGGTGACCTTCATGCCCATTTCCTGCATGACGTCGGCGGCCAGGCCGACGGTGCGGTACTTCAGGCCGTTGAGGTCGGCAGCGCCCTTGATCTGCTTCTTGAACCAGCCCAGCGGCTGGGTCGGCATCGGCATTGCAAAGTAGCCGACGACGTCGAGGTTGATCGCCTTGAGCAGTTCCTGGTACAGCTCCAGGCCGCCGCCACGGTAGATCCAGGCCAGCGTCTGCGGTGCGTCGCAGCCGTTGATCGGACCGGAGCCGAACAGCGAGGCCACCTTGCTCTTGCCGTACCAGTACACCGGCACCGTGTGGCCGGCGTCGAGCACGCCCTTGTTCACCGCGTCGGTGACCTCGAAGGGCTTGACGACAGCGCCGCCGACCAGATAGTCGATGCGCAGGCGGCCGCCCGACATTTCGTTGACGCGCTTGACGTATTCCTCGGCCATCTCATTGAAGATGTCCTTGGCGCCCCAGGCGCCCTGCATCTTCAGCACGATCGCCGACGGCGTGGCCGAGACGGCCGGGGCCGGCGTGGAGGCGGCCGGGGCCGCTTCTTCCTTCTTGCCGCAGGCGGCCAGGCCGACTGCACCGGCGCCAGCGATGGCGGCGCCAAGGAAGAGCCGGCGCGGCGGCTTGGATTCGACGGCCGCGGTGGTCGTGATGGCGGGGGTCTTGGCGGATTCGGTCATTCTTCGTCTCCTGATCGTTTATGGCGTTCGGGCCCAGTTCCCGGAAGATTGGGGGAAAACCCGCTCACTATCGGCGCCCGCTGCCGCGCCGGCTACCCGTGTAAGCCCCTAGGTCAGCGGTGCCGGGTGGTAGCGGGTGGGTCAGTTTGTCGCGTTCAGCCCTATGTAAAGCCGGCTTGTTCTCGCTTGTGGAGGACGGCGTCGTTTCAGTTATGACTTTGGCGCAAAGGTGGACATCATGACCCTGACGCCGGCGCCACCAGCAAGGCGGCCAGGCGCTGGCCCAGGGCGTGCTGCGGGGCCGGCGCCAGCAACCGGTGGCGCAGCGCGAAGTCCAGCGTCACCAGCGCGGCGTCCACCGTCATCGCGCCGTCGGCGGCCAGCGCCAGCGCCTGCTCGATGGGCAGCAATTCGAAGGTGGCGACTTCGCCGTCCTGGTTGAGCGGTTGCAGGCCGGCGGGCAGTTCGAGGTCGAAGGTGTACAGCCACTCGTGCTGCAGGCCTTCGGAGATGTCGCGCCGCAGCGCGATGACACGCCCGCTGCGCGCGTCGCCGACCTGGTCAGGGCGCAGGCCGGCTTCTTCCCAGCCTTCACGCACCAGGGTCTGGGCCGGACTCTGGCCGGCCGGCACGCCGCCGCCGATCAGGTTGTCGAGCATGCCGGGGTCGGTCGCCTTGGTCGCCGAACGGCGCGCAATCCACAGCTGCGCGGGCCGGCCGTCGGCGCCTGCGACATAGCCCGTGGCATGGGCGCCCAGCGTCAGCGTGCCCCAGAAGCGCGCCGCCGCGCGCTCGCCGCGCGCCAATTGCTGCCCGCTGGTGGGGTCGACGATGGTGACGATCTCGTCGCGCCAGCCCGGCAGCCGGCCTTGGTCTCGCAGCGCCTGGTTGATGGTGGCCAGCGCGGCGTCGCGTGCGGCGGCGGCCACGGTCAGCGCGACGGCGTCGGCGCCGACTTGCAGCGCCTGGGCGTGTGGCGCCAGCAGCGCCAGGTCGGCGCGTGCCACCGAGCCGACTTCGCGGCCGGCGATGCAAAAAGGCAGCCGTGACGCGGCGTCGTGGCGGCGCGCCTGTTCGAGCGCGGCCCAGCTCACGTCGCCGGGCCGGTTGCTTCCCGCGCTTCAGGCGCTTGGGCGCACAACCGCTGGCGGTGTCCCGCCGGACCGGCGATCAGGCATTCGCGCAAGCCCCAGGGCTGGTGGGTCGGCGCCAGCAGCACGGCAACGCCTTGCGCGGCCAGGCGCGCGTGCAAGCCGTCGATGTCGACGCCAGGCGTCATGGCGTCATGGTTTCACGGCGCCGCGCCACTGCGACATCAAGCCGTCCCACTTGCCGCGTGCGGCCTGAACATGGCGCAGCTTGACATGGCCGTAGCCGCGGATCTCTTCGGGCATGCGCGCGATCTGCGCCGCCAGGGCGGCGTTGTCGGCATTCAGCGTGCGCAGCAACTCGTCGATGCAGGTGCGGTAGTCCTGGATCAGCGCGCGCTCCATGCGCCGCTCTTCGCTGCGGCCGAAGATGTCGAATGCGCCGCCGCGCAAGCCCTTGAACCGCGCCAGCACGCCGAACGCGCTGCGCATCCAGGGTCCGAAGGGGCGCTTGATGAGCTCGCCCTTGTCGTTCTTCTTCGCCGTCAGCGGCGGCGCCAGGTGGTGGACGAGCTTGTAGTCGCCCTCGAACATCGCGCCAACCTGGGCCGTGAAAGCCGGGTCGGTGTGCAGCCGCGCGACCTCGTATTCGTCCTTGTAGGCCATCAGCTTGAACAGATAGCGCGCCACCGCTTCGCTGATCGCGTGGCCGCCCAGCGGCGCTTCGGCGGCGCGCACCTTGTCGACGAAGCCGCGGTAGCTGGCGGCGTAGGCGGCGTCCTGGTAGGCGGTCAGGAACTCGACGCGCTTGCCGACGATCTCGTCGACCGAGGGCTTGCGCACGATCTGGATCACCTGCCGCGCCGCGAACAAGGCCTGCACCGCGGCCAGGTCATGGGCGCAATGCCGGCCCCATTCGAAGGCGGCCTTGTTGTTGTCGACCTGCACGCCGTTGAGTTCGATCGCCCGCATCAGCGCCGCATGGCCGAGCGGCACGCGGCCGCGCTGCCAGGCGTAGCCCAGCATCAGCGGGTTGGTGAAGATCGAGTTGCCCAGCAGCTGCGTGGCCACCTGTTCGGCGTCGAAGGCACCGAGCAAGGCGTCGCCGACGCTGGCGGCGATCACCGATTCGCAGTTGCCGGCCGGGAAGGTCCAGTCGGCGTTCTTGACGAAGCTCGCCGTCGGCGTGCCGTGGGTGTTGAGGGCGACGAAGCTGCGGCCTTGCTGCATCACGCTGAGCGTGTACTTGGACGCGCCGACGATGGCGTCGCAGGCGATCACCAGGTCGGCCTTGGCGGTGTCGACCTTGGTGGTGTAGATGTCTTCGGTGCGGTCGGCGATCTGGATGTGGCTCCAGGTCGCGCCGCCTTTTTGCGCCAGGCCGCCGGCGTCCTGCGTGACCACGCCCTTGCCTTCGAGGTGCGCGGCCATGCCCAGCAGCTGGCCGATGGTGATGACGCCGGTGCCGCCGACACCGCCGACGACGATGCCCCAGGCGCTTTCGGCCACCGGCAGCGCCGGCTCGGGAATCGGCGGCAGTGCGGAGAGGTCGCCGCGCTTTTCCGTTTTCGGCTTCTTCAGCGTGCCGCCTTCGACGGTGACGAAGCTCGGGCAGAAACCTTTGACGCAGGAGTAGTCGAGGTTGCAGCTGTTCTGGTTGATGCGCCGCTTGCGGCCGAACTCGGTTTCCACCGGCTCCACGCTCAGGCAGTTGCTCTGCACGCTGCAGTCGCCGCAGCCTTCGCACACCAGTTCGTTGATGACGACGCGCTTTTCGGGGTCGGCCAGCTTGCCGCGCTTCCTGCGGCGGCGCTTCTCGGTGGCGCAGGTCTGGTCGTAGATGATGGCGCTGGTGCCCTTGACCTCGCGCAGCCGGCGCTGGATGGCGTCGAGCTCGTCGCGGTGGTGCACGGTGACGCCGGCGCCCAGCGTCACGCCCTCGTACTTGGCGGGC
>JAUYAJ010000476.1 GCA_030693565.1 Rubrivivax sp. | reverse complement strand
CCAACAAGCACGTCAAGGACGCCCTGCGACAACTCATCGAAGGCGATGGTGGGCCGCTGATGTGGCCGCGCATCAGCGAGCCGGAACAGGACGCGCTGGATGCCACCTGTCGCAAGCTGAATCGCTTCTGGCGCGAATCGGCTGCAGGCAAGACACCTGACTGACCCAACGTCGGGCGCCTGTGTGCAGCGTGAGCTGACTTGACGCCTGCGCGCGGGCCAATCGCGAACCGAAGCGCAGAGTTGTCCACGGCGGCGGGCGGTCGGCGCTTGCGCCGAACCGACCGCCCGACGCGGTGGGCAACTCGTCTCGCAGGATCAGGACGGTCGAAAACCACCCACAGATAGTCCGGAAGAACCGATTATCTAAACCGTCGCGCGCCCTCATTCGCGCGCGCGTGAACTGAAAGATCCTCATCCCCGGCTGTCCCGTCATCAAGCCGTGCGATGCGTTCTCGGCGCGCGCCGGCCCGCCGCCGCCATGCGGTCGATGCCGCTGAGGAAACGATCGAACTGGATCGGCTTGGTCCAGTAGTCATCGAATCCGGCCGCGCGCGCCTGCGCGATGTCCTCGGGCATCGCGTTGGCCGACAAGGCGATGTAGCGGCAGCCGTTCATCCCGGGCTCGGCGCGCAGCCGGCGCATCACCTCGATGCCATCCATGTCGGGTAACTGCAAGTCGAGCAGCGCCACGTCGGGCCGCTCGGCCAGGCCGGCGGCGATGCCAGAGCCGCCATCGACTGCCTCGACCAGGCGCACACCCGGACGCATCGCCAGCAGCTCGCGCACCAGCATCATGTTGACCGGGTTGTCCTCGACGCACAGCACGACCAGCGGCGCTGGCGCGGCCGCCACCGGCAGCGCCGGCAGGCACACGCGCAGCAGCGTGCCGTCGGCCCCCGGGGGTGAACTGACGTCGATCAAGCCCCCCATCGACTGGACAGCGCGCAGCGCCAGGCTGAGCCCGAGGCCATGGCCCTGGTCACCGGCCGAGGCGTCGCCAAAGGGCTCGAACAGCGTCGCCGCCTGCTCGGCGCTGAGCGCGGCGCCACCGTCGCGCAGCGTGATCTCGACCTGCGCAGGCGCCGCCGCGGCGCCCCAACCGAGCTCGACCTCGACCCAGCCGCCGTCCGGCTGGCGCCGCACGGCATAGGTCAGCAACTGCGTCAGCGCTTGCGCCAGCCGGTGCGGGTCGCCGCGCAGCGTGGCGGCCACCCCAGGGCCGCGCTCGCCCAGCGTCACCCGGCGCTCGCCGGCCAGCGCAGCCACAGCCGTCCGGGCTTGACCCAGTACGGCGGCGATCGACACATCGGTGACCACCGGCGCGGCGTCGGTGTCGAAACGGGCCAGATCGAGCACATCGTCGATCAGCGCCATCAACCGGTTGCCGGCGCTGCGGATGTGCTGCAAACGATCGTGCTGACGCGGGCTCGGCAGCTCCTGGAGATCCTGGGCGATCAACTGCGCAAAGCCGAGCACGGCATTCATCGGCGTTCGCAGTTCATGGCTGACACGCGCCAGAAAGGCCGATTTGTCACGGCTGGCCTGCTCGGCGCGCTCCTTGGCGGTGCGCAGTGTCAGCGCGTCCTTGCGTTCGGTGATGTCGAAGTTGACACCCACCATGTTGAGCATGCGCCCTTCGGCATCGCGCACCAGTCGGCCCTGCGTGGCCAGCCAGCGCCAGTTGCCGTCGCCGCGCCGCATGCGGATTTCGGCGTGGTAGGGCACGCCTTCGTCGATGTGGCGGCGAACCAGATTCAGCATCGCTGCATGGTCGTCGGGATGGGTGTTGTCGGCCACGATGTCGTCGGGCGAACGCGGGTCGGAAGGATCGATGCCGCGCAGGCGATACATTGCGTTGTTCCAGTAGGTCACGCGGCCGTCCAGGGCGCGCTCCCAGACGCCGATGTCGGCCGCGTCGATGGCAAAGCGCGAGCGCTCTTGTTCGCGCTCGGCGGCCAGCGTGGCCTGATGGCGCTCGGTGACGTCCAGGTGCATGCCGAAGGACAGGCGCTGGCCGTCACGAACGACGCGCCGGGTCCAGATCCGGACCCAGCGTTCGCCACCGCCCACATCGGCGGCGCGGAAGATGGTGTCGGTCAGCGGGTCCCAGTTCGCCTGCGCCTGGCGGCGCTGCTCGGCGATACGCAGGCGGTCCTGCGGATGGACGAGTTCGTCGACCCAGCTCGCCGCCGTCGGTGGCCCGAGCGCCGGGTCGCGGTGGTGAATGATGTACATCTGGTCGTCCCAGTGGGCCGGGCCGTCATTGGCCTCGCGGCGCCAGAAGCCCACCCCCATGGCCTCGGCCACCAGCTGGGTGTGGGCCGCCAGTTCCTGGGCCCGGCGGCGCGCGCCGGCTTCGGCGCTGAAGTCGAGCGAAATGCCGGTCAGCCCGACCACGCCGCCTTGTTCGTCGCGCACGGCGACCCGGCGCGTCAGCAGCGTGCGCCAGCCGCCGCCCAGCTTGCGGTAGCGGGCGTCGACGTCGACCGCCTGATCTCCTGCCAAGGACAGTTCGGCGCCGCGCGCGACAGCGTCAAGGTCGTCGGGGTGAATCAGGGCGCGGATGTCGTCCAGCGCGCAGTCGTTGCGGCCGTCGGCCAGGCCGTTCATGCGCGCGCCAACGTCGTTGAAGCGGATCGTCCGGTTGGCCAGATCGACGCGCCAGATCGAGATGCCGGCCAGCTCGACAGCGCGGTCAAGCTCGGCCGTGGCCTGCTGCTGCGCCGCCAGCCGCTCGTGCACCTCGGTGTCGTCGATGATGGCGCCGATCAGTCGCCCCGGGCCGCCGTCCGGCGCCGGAATCGCCTCGTACAACGACTGGATGTGGCGCAAGGCGCCGTCGGGCCGGACGATGCGAAAGCGCAAGCCGCCCCGGCCCTTGACGCCATGGATGGTGGCGTGGTGGCGGCGCAGCAAAGGCACGTCGTCGGCATGCACCCAGCGCTGCACGATCTCGTCGTAGGTCGGTGTCGGCGCCGTCGCCTCGAGCCCGAAGATGCGCAGCGTGTGGTGGTCCCAGACGCCGACGCCGCTGGCCAGGTCGCGCATGTACAAGCCGATGCGGCCGAAGTCCTGCACCAGCTCGAGCTGCTCGGTGACCAGGCGCTCTGCGGGCGTCAGCTGGCGCTGCGGCACGACCCAGATCAGCCAGCCGGCGCCGAGTTCGACTCGGCGGCATTGCAGCACCGTCGCACCCAGCATCAGCTCACGATCGGCCGCGCTGCCCGGCTCCAGGCATTGGCCCGCCAGCGCTTGCCAGTCGGCATCGCCGAGTCGGTGCAGCAATGCCCACTGCCGGGCCGCTTCATTGGCCTCGACGCGCAGGCCGTCAACGGCCTGCGATACCCGCAACGCGCCAAGCGGGGCTGTTCGCCAGATCTCGTCCATGCCACTACCTGAGATTTGCTCGGCGCCGAGCGACGCAGCCGGACAGCCTTCAGCCCGGTTGTTGCGAAGTGTAACGGCGGTGCCTGCGGCCGCACCCGCGAGGAAACGACAAGGCGCTTCCCCTTTGCGTGCCGGCCGCGAGCACGTTCAGAAGCGCAGGCGCAGGCCGGCGCTCAGTGCCCGCCCCGGCAGCGGCCCCAGGCCGCGCAGGGCGCTGAACGAACTGGCGTTGTGGGCCAGTCGATCACCGGCGTTGTCCAGGCGCACAAACCACAAGGCTTCGGTGCGGTCGATCGATGTTTGCCAGCTGAGCCAGAAGTCGGTCAGGCTGTGCGCCGGCGTCGCCTGGTCGGTCGCCGGCACTTGGCTCTGGCGCGACGCGTGGCGCCAGCTCAGGCCCGCTCGCCAGCCCGCGTGCGCGCCCTGCAGGCCCAGCCGGGTGCGCCGCGGCGCCAGCCGTGGCAAGGCTTCGCCGGCGTCGACGTTGCGCCCGCTCACGCTGTCCACGCTGGCGCTCAGATCGAGCGTCCAGGGGCCGTCGACGAGCCGGCGCTGGGCTTGCAGCTCGGCGCCCTGCCAGCGCGCGCACGCCGCGAAACGCATATTCCGGCAAAGTCGTCGGCACCTCATCGGCTTCACCGGGCACGGTGATCGACGCGCCGGTGGCGTCGAGCGAGATGAAGCGCGCGAAGCGGGTGGCGAAGACGTTGAGCTGGGCGCTGTGCGCACCGCGGCGCCAGGCCAGGCCGATGTCGGCATGGCGGCTGCGCTCGACGCCAAGTCCACTGTCACCGCGCTCGAAAGCCGCGGTGGCCAGGTGCGCACCGTTCGCATACAGCTCGAAGTGCGCCGGCGCGCGTTCGGTGTGACCGAGCGCGGCGTTGACCGTCCAGCCACTGCCGGCCAGCGGCCACAGCAGCGACAGCGCGCCGCTGACCGGTGCGAAGCGGCGCTGCAACGCCGCGCCAAAGCGCGGCGAATTGGCATCCAGTGCGTCGCCCGCCGACGCCACCTGGGTCGACTGCAGGCGCAGCCCCAGGCCGAGTTGCAGCGGCCCGGCCGCCATTTCCTCGAGCAGGAAAGCGGCGTTCGATCGGCTGCGGGTCGCCGGCATGAAAGCCTCCTCGCCTTGCGCCTGGAACTGCAAGCGCTCCAGGTGCAGGCCGAAGACGCCGCGCAGCGGGCCGACGGGCGCATGGCGGGCCTCGACGCGCAGTTCGCTGCCCAGGCTGTCGAAGCGCGTACCGACCACGCCGCTGCCTTCCACTTCCTGATGGCCGTAGCGGGTCTGGCTGGCGCTGACGCTGAGCTGGGTCACCGGCCCTG
>JAUYAJ010000453.1 GCA_030693565.1 Rubrivivax sp. | reverse complement strand
AAGCGCCAGGCGGCGAAGGCCAGCGCCAGCCCGGCCAGGCCGCTCCACAGCCAGGGCTTGCCGTGCTGCAGCGCCTGAACCAGGCCGCTGGCGGTGTCGGCACCGCCGAAGACGCCGGGCAGCGCCGCCGCCAGCGTGAGCTGCTGCGGAAAGTACCAAGGCAGCAGCGCAAAGGCCGCCAGGCCGAGCAGCAGCCAGCCCAGCACGACACGCTGCGCGCGCCGCTGGCCGCGGTGTTGGACTGCGCTAGTGTGGTGTTGCACGCTATTCGGCACATAAAACCGCGTCTTTGGCCCCGTGGCGTCGTTGCAAATCCTCGCGATACCACGGGGTATCGCTCCGGTTCGCGCCTAGCCACAGGACCAAATCCATCGGTTTTCTTAAGTGCCTCACAGCGTGCAACACCACACTAGTCACCGGCTCAGCGCGGCAGCGAGTTGACTTCCTTCTCCCACTTGGCGATCAAGCGCCGGCGCTCGGCGCTGGAGCCGTATTTGGCGTAGTCGTAGTTGATGAACTTGATGCTCTTGAAGTCGGGCACTTGCGGGTGCACCGGCGTGGCTTTGTTCGACGGCAGCTGGAACTGGCGCGCCGCGGCGCCGAACTGCTGCGCCTGCGGTGTCAGCGCCCACTCGTAGAACTTCTTGGCCTGCGCCAGGTTGCGCGAGCCGTTGATGATGGACATCGAGCCGATTTCGGCGCCGGTGCCGTCAGTCGGCGTGATGGTCTCGATCGGAAAGCCCTGCATTTTTTCTGCCGGGCCGTCGTGCACGAAGCTGATCGACACCGTGGTCTCGCCGCGCGCCGCGGCCTTGATCGGCCCGGTGCCCGAGCGTGTGTACTGGCTGATGTTCTTGTGCAGCGCCTTCATGTAGTCGAAGGCCTTGTCCTCGCCCATCAGCTGCACCAGCGTGGCCACCATCGTGTAGGCGGTGCCGCTGGAGGCCGGGTTGGCGACCTGGATCTCACCTTTCAGCGCCGGGTTCAGCAAGTCGTTCCAGGTCTTGGGCACGGCCAGCTTCTTCTTCGCCAGCAGTTCGGTGTTGTAGCCAAAGCCCAGCGGCCCGGAGTAGATGCCGACGGTGCGGAACTTGGACTGCGAGGCCTGCTGCTGGGCCCAGCCGTGCAGCTGGGGCAGCGAGGCCGACTTGTACTCCAGCGTCAGGTCTTGCTCGGCGGCCTGCAGGTGGGGGTCGCCGGTGCCGCCGAACCAGATGTCGGTCTTCGGGTTGGCACGCTCGGCGATGATCTGCGCCAGCGCCTCGCCCGAACCTTTGAGCGCCATGTTGACCTTGACGCCGGTGGTGCGCGTGAACACCGTCTGGATCATGTTGCACCACTCGGCCTGGACCGAGCAGATGACGTTGAGCTGGCCGCCGTC
>JAUYAJ010000449.1 GCA_030693565.1 Rubrivivax sp. | reverse complement strand
CTGCGCGGCGCGCGAGGCGCTGCACCAGGCCGACATCGTCGAGACCATGCTGCGCGGCATGCTGCCGGTGATGCGCGACAACGACCACGCGCTCGCCGAGCGGCTGCGCCGCCTGGACGACAGCGTCGACGAGCTGTACTCGGAGATCAAGTTTTATCTGACGCAGATCTCGCGCGGCGCGCTGTCCGAGCGCGAAGGCCGGCGCTGGACCGACATCGTCTCGTTCACGATCAACATGGAGCAGATCGGCGACATCGTCGAACGCGTGATCCAGGACATCGAGGACAAGAAGATACGCAAGTCGCGCAGTTTCTCCGACGCCGGCATGGCCGAGATCTGCCACCTGCACGAACGGCTGCTGGCCAATCTGCGGCTGGGCATGAGCGTGTTCCTCGACGGCCACATGCGCGACGCCCAGAAGCTGCACGAAGAGAAGATGCGCTTTCGCGAGCTTGAACACGCTTACGCCGCCAACCACATCGCGCGGCTGCAGGACAACACGGCGCAAAGCATAGAGACCAGTTCGCTGCACCTGGACTTGCTGAGCGAGCTCAAGCGCATCAACTCGCACATCTGCTCGATCGCCTACCCGATCCTGGAATCGGCCGGCGTGCTGGCGGCAACACGTTTGCGCCATTCACAACTGGCCGGCATCGACGACGCCCGGCCCTGAGCACAAGGAACCCCGCGATGCAGATCGGCGTGCCCAAGGAAATCAAGAACCGTGAATACCGTGTCGGCTTGACGCCGTCGTCGGTGCGCGAGCTGGTCGCCCATGGCCACGCGGTGCAGGTCGAACATGACGCCGGGCGCGGCATCGGCGCCACCGACGCCGACTACCAGGCCGCTGGCGCCAGCATCGCCGCCGACGCCAAGTCGCTGTTTGCCGCCGCCGAGCTGATCGTCAAGGTCAAGGAGCCGCAAGCGGCCGAGCGTGCATTGCTGCGCGCCGGCCAGATCCTGTTCACCTACCTTCACCTGGCGCCCGACCCGGTGCAATGCGCCGATCTGCAGCGCAGCGGCGCCGTCTGCATCGCCTACGAAACCGTGACCCAGCCCGGCGGCGGCCTGCCGCTGCTGGCGCCGATGTCCGAGGTTGCTGGCCGGCTGGCGGTGCAAGCCGGCGCGCATTGCCTGGAAGCGGCCCATGGCGGGCGTGGCGTGCTGCTCGGCGGCGTGCCCGGCGTGGCGCCGGCGCGCATCGTCATCCTCGGCGCTGGCGTGGTCGGCAGCAACGCGGCGCAGATCGCGGTGGGCACCGGTGCGCAGGTGGTCGTCGTCGACCGCAGCCTGGACGCGCTGCGCCGCATCGACCGGCGCTTTGGCGCCCGCGTCATCACCGTGTATTCCAACGTCGACAACGTCGAGCGCGAAGTGCTGGCGGCCGACCTGGTGATCGGCGCCGTGCTGATCCCCGGCGCCGCCGCGCCCAAGCTGGTGACGGCGGCGATGCTGCCGCGCATGAAGCGCGGCGCGGTGATCGTCGATGTGGCCATCGACCAGGGCGGCTGCGTCGAGACCGCGCGCCCGACCACGCATGACGACCCCACTTACGTGGTCGACGGCGTGGTGCATTACTGCGTCGCCAACATGCCCGGCGGCGTGCCGCACACCTCGACCCACGCGCTCAACAACGCCACGCTGCCCTTCGTGCTGGCGCTGGCCGACAAAGGCTGGCGCCAGGCGCTGCGCGACGACGAGCATTTGCGCGCCGGTCTCAACGTCTGCGCCGGCCAGGTCACCTGCGCCGAAGTGGCCGCGGCGCTCGGCCTGCCCGCCGTCACCGCCGAATCCCTGCTCTGAGCTTGGAGCTGACCTGGCCGATCGTTCTGGCGGTGCTCTGCGGGGCGCTGCTGCACGCGGGCTGGAACGCGCTCGTCAAGTCCAGCGGTGACAAGACCGTCGACACCGCGCTGGTGCACTTCCTGGGCGCGCTGGTGGCGCTGCCGTTTGCGATCTGGTTCGGCCTGCCGCGGCCCGAGAGCTGGCCTTACATCGCCGCCTCGCTGGTCATCCACGTCGGCTACTACATTGCTCTCGCCGGTGCCTACCAGAACGGCGAATTCGGCATCACCTACCCGATCATGCGCGGCTTTGCGCCGCTGCTGGTGGCGCTGGGCAGCGCCACGGTCGTCGGCGAGGCGCCGTCGGCGGCGGCCTGGCTGGGCATCCTGGGCATCACGCTGGGCGTGGCCCTGGTCGGGCTGGCGCATCCGGGCGAAGCATTGCACCACCGCAAGGCGCTCACCTTCGCCTTCGCCAACGCCGCCATCATTGCCTGCTACACCTTCGTCGACGGCCTGGGCGTGCGCGTTTCGGGCGACGCGCTGCGCTACATCATGATCCTGTTCGTGCTCGACGGCCTGCCTTACCCGCTGCTGGTGTGGTGGCGGCGCGGGCCGCAGGGCCGGCGCGAGATCCTGCGCTACGCGCGCGGCCGCTGGCTGCTGGCGGCGCTGGGCGGCTCGGCGTCGATCGGCTCTTACGCGATCGCGCTGTGGGCGATGACGCACGCGCCGGTGGCCAGCGTGGCGGCGCTGCGCGAAACCTCGGTGCTGTTCGCTGCCTTGATCGGCACCTGGCTGCTGAAAGAGAAGTTCGGCTTGCAGCGTGCGCTCGGCAGCCTGGTCATCGTCGCCGGGGTGATGGCGCTGCGCTTTGGCTGAAGTGCCGGTGCTAACCTCGATCCATGCCCAGCGCCATCGGGCCATCGTGCCGCGGCTCGACGACAAAGTCTGCGCGGGTTGGCCGGCGCGGGTGTTCGAAAAAGGTCTGACACAACCCGATGGCACACCGGCAGGAGCCTGGACATGATCTCTTTGCGCCCACTCGCCGTGACGCTGGTGCTCGGCCTGCTGGTCGGCTGCGCCGGCCCTGACAAGGCGGCCCCGCAGGCCACTGCAGCGGCAGCCGCGCCGGCGCTGTTGCAGGGCACGCTGGTGCCACGCGACGCCACCGCCTGGCCGCCCGGGGGCATGGTGGTGGTCGAAGTGCGTGAGGGCGCCGATGGCCAGGGGGCGGTTGTCGCAGAGCAGCGCTGGCCGGTGCCGACGGGCGTGGCGCCGCTGCCGTTCACGCTCCAGTTCGCGCGCGCTGGTGCGCCGACTGCAGGCCGCCACGCCTTGCGCGCCAGCGTCGTCGCCGCTGGCCAGGCTTCCTGGACCACCGACGCGCTGGCGGTCGACTTGCGCGCCGCCCGCATCGACGCCGGCGCGCTGGCGCTGCACCTGCGCAGCAGCCAGCCGCTGGCGAGCCGGCTGCAATGCGGCGCCCGCCTGGTCAGCGCGCAGGCCAGCGCCAGTGGCTTGGAGCTGACGGTGGACGGCGACCGTGCCGCACTGGCACCGGTGGCGGTGGCAGCCGGCGCCCGCTTCATCGCCGCCGGTCTGCCCGAGACCAGCTTCTGGAGTCGCGGCGACAGCGCCGCCGTG
>JAUYAJ010000442.1 GCA_030693565.1 Rubrivivax sp. | reverse complement strand
TCTCGTTGAGCACCCGGTTCATCGCCTTGGCCCAGACGTTCTCGTTGTTGAGCACGGTGAACTTGTAGTTCTTCGTGAACTCGAAAGGCGTCGTGCCGTTCATGAACTGGTTGTAGACCGCCAGGCGGTGCGGGTCGCCTTTCCAGAACGGGCTTTGCTGCGCGTTCTTCGTCACCGGGAACCAGCGGCCGAGCGAGCCTTCCACGTAGGGCGTGAGGTTGGCCTCGTCGAGCATGAAAGCGACGAACTTCTTCGCCCCTTCCTTGTTCTTCGCGTCCTTGAAGATCACACCGGTCTTGACCGCGGCGCGGTAGACCATCTTGCTGCCGTCGGGCTTGTTCGGGAAGCCCGCGGTGGCGATCAGCTCGGTGTAGTTCTTCTTCGCCCCGGCGCGCTGCTCGGGCGTCAGCGTCGAGTTGTTCATGTCGTCGAGCCACTTGGCGGCGATCGAGATCGTCGCGTTGTGCGTCATCACGATCGTCTTGTTGTGGAAGGCGACGTTGTTGTCCGGATCCTTCCAGCTCGTCGCCGACGGCGGCGTGCAGCCTTTGGCGTAGACCGAGATGTAGTCGCTCATCGCGCTGATCAGGCCTTGGCGCACCGCCGGGTCGTCGACCAGCAGCTTGCCCGAGTCATTGACCAGCTTGACGTTGTAGGCGTCCATGAAGGTCAGGAACGAATAGAACGAATCGCTCGACTCCACGCCCATCGGGAAACCGGTGCCAAAGCCGCGCTTGCCGCTGGCCTTGCGGTAGCCCTCCTGAACCTTGGTGCACCAGAAGTCCCAGTAACCCTTCCAGTCCTTGGGGATGTCGCTTTCCTTGAAGCCCGCCTCGCCCAGCATGTCCTTCCAGTACTGGATGTGCATTGTCTGCTGCTTGATCGGGAAGGCGTAATAGGCCCGCGTCTGTGCAGCGTTGTTGTAGAGGAAAGTCGTGGCCAGTGCAGCCGGCTCGAACTTGGCGCGCAGCGGGTCGATGACCTTGGAGATGTCCTCGAGCTTGCCGTCGTAGGCCCACTTGGCGGTGACCTGGAAGTCGAACACGTCGGAGTAGGCCACGTCGGGCGGCGCGCCCGAATCGAGCGCGGCCACCGTCTTGGGCACGGTGTCCTGGATCGGGTACTGCGACAGTTCGACCTTGATGCCCTTGTGCTTTTCCTCGAACTTCTTGATGGCGGCGAACAGCGCGTCGTCCTCGGCTTTGTAGAAACCCTTGACCCACCAGACGGTGAGCTTTTCCTGCGCGAAGGCCGGGCTACCGGCCAGCAGCCCGGCGCCAACGAGCGCACAAGCGAGCCATGTCTTCTTCCGTTGCATGTCTGTCTCCTGGGAGGGGTGGTACGGGCGAGAACCGCCTGTGGTCTTATCGTATGACGATTGAATTGGGTCGCGCTCCGGGGTTTCCCGTAGCGGCGCCGGCAGGCGGCGCCGCGCGCACTGTCAGCGGCACTCGGGCACTGGCGTGGGCAGTGGCTGGCCGGCGAAATGTGCCCGCAGATTGGCAAACGCCAGGTCGGCCATGGCCTGGCGCGTCTGCCCGGTGGCGCTGCCGATGTGCGGCACCAGCACCACATGGGGCATGGCACGCAAGCGCTCGGGCACGTTGGGCTCGTTCTCGAAGACGTCGAGCGCAGCGCCGGCTATGACGCCGCGCTCCAGGGCGTCGATCAGCGCCGCCTCGTCGACCACCGAGCCGCGCGCCACGTTGACCAGAATGCCCTTCTTGCCCAGCGCCGCCAGCACGTCAGCGTTGATCAGGTGGCGCGTGCCATCACCGCCCGGGGTGATGAGGACGAGGAAGTCGCTCTCGGCCGCCAGCGCGGTGGCGTCGGGCAAGAAGCGGTAAGGCAGATCGGCCTTGGCGCTGCGCGCCGTGTAGGCCACGCTCATGCCAAAGGCCAGCGCCCGGTGGGCGATTGCCTGGCCGATGCGGCCCATACCGACGATGCCCACGCGCGCGCCAGACATCTTGCGCGCCAGCGGCATCGCCCCGCCCGGCCACTGGCCGGCGCGCACATAGCGGTCGGCCGCCGGCAGCTGGCGCGCGGCGCACAGCATCAGGCCGAGCGCGAGGTCGGCGACGTCGTCGTTGAGCACCTCGGGTGTGTGGGTGACGACGACGCCGCGCGCTTTCGCCGCCGCCACGTCGACGCCGTCGTAGCCCACCCCCATCACCGAGATGACTTCCAGCGCCGGCAGCTGGGCGATCAGTTCGGCCGGCACCTTGGAGTCGCCACCGGCGGCCACGGCGCGGATCTTCGGCGCCAGCTGGGCGAATGCCGCCGGGTCGGTCTGGTGCAGGCGGTCATGCACGGTGTAGGCCGCCGTCAACTGGGGCAGCAACAAGGGCGACAGCTTGGCCGCAGCCAGCACATTGATTTCGGACATCGGTTCTCCTAGGGCTTGCCCCATGCAGGGCTCAATCGTCATACCATATTATGCGAAGCTGTATTTGCACAACCCGGGAATTCCACCACACCATGGCCGCCAAACCCAAGAAACCCGCCCACGA
>JAUYAJ010000431.1 GCA_030693565.1 Rubrivivax sp. | reverse complement strand
TGCGGCGTCAGCCCCAGGTGGGCGCAGACGGGGATGCCGCGCTCGACCAGCTGGCGCACGATGGGCGCGGTCCAGCCACCGCCTTCGAGCTTGACCATGTGGGCGCCGCTCTGCATCAGCCGGGTGGCGCTGTGCACGGCTTGCTCGGCGCCGGCCTGGTAGCTGCCGAAAGGCAGGTCGCCGAGGATCCAGGCGCTGCGGTTGCCGCGCGCCACGCACTGCGTGTGGTACGCCATCGCGTCCAGCGACACCGGCAGCGTGCTGTCATGGCCCTGCAACACCATGCCCAGAGAATCGCCGACCAGCAGCACCTCGACCCCGGCGGCGTCGAGTTGGCGCGCAAAGCTGGCGTCGTAGCAGGTCAGCATGCTGATCTTCTCGCCGGCGGCGTGCAGCGCGCGCAGGCGGTGCAAGGTGATCGGTTTGCGGTCCATGGTCGGGCGTTCGGCAGGGCGGGCCAGGTGGGGTGCGGGAATTATGGTGCAGCGCATCAGCGCGCCGCCGTCAGGCGCGGACCGGCGATGCGTCGGCCGACAGGCGTCCCCCTTGCTTGAAGGGGGCCAGGCCCAAGCCGTGTGACGCTGGCGTGACGCCCAGCGGGCAGAGTGCCTGCCATGGGCCGCCCCATGCCGGCCCCAGGAGCGTCGACATGAGCAGCGCACACCGCAGCAGGACTGCCGTTCATCCCCTTCATGCCATGCAGCGGCACGACGCCGGCTTGCCGGCCCGGCGAGCCCGGCGCCGCGGCGGCCGACGCCACGCCTTGGCCTGGGCCGCCTGCCTGGCGCTGGCTTCGCCCGCGGCGCTGGCGCTGGACGTCTTTACCGGCAACGCACCGATCTTCGTGGGCAGTTGGTTCAACGGCAGCTTCACCGAGGTGCACGAGTTTCAGTTCGCGCTCGACTGGGCGGGGTGGTGCAACGCGCACGCGGGTTCGAACTGCAAGCGCCTGACCTTCTGGAACGTCGCAGGCAACTGGGATGGCAACGCCATCCCCAACACCAGCAGCGGCGACGCCCGGGTGGAAATAGGGCGGACCGTGCGCGTGGGCAGTTTCAACAGCATCTACCGCGGCTCGATCTTCGGTGGCTCGCAAGTGAGCGTGCTGTCGGCGGCAGGCCGGGTGGAGATCGCCGGTTTCGGTGCCCTGACGGTGGGAAATGCCACCTTCGCCGACCTGCGCATGGATGTGTTCGCGCAGCTTTTCACCTCGGGCTACACCCGTGTGGCCGACCTCGCGCTCGGAACGGGCGAGTTCGGCGGCGTCGGCGGCATCACCGAAATCACCGGTTGGCGGCAGTCCGCAGCTGGCACCCTCAACCTTTCCGTGCTTCAAGGGCACACGCTGATCTGGAGTGCGGGGGCCCCATACCCGTCGCCGCCACCGCCGCTGCTGGCGAGCTTGACCGCGCCCGCGTCCTTGAACGTTCGGCTGCAGCCGGGTGCCCGGCTGGAGAACCGAGGCCAGCTGGAGTTCGGCGGCGGGCAGGTGTTGATGCAAGGCACTGCCAACATCAACACCTTGCCAGTGTTCGACAACCTCGGGGCGCTGACTGGCGGGGGCACGCTGGGCGCCGTGCGCTTCAACAACGCTGGCAGCGTGAACGTGGGCCAGGCGGGCAGCCTTGCCTTTGTCGTCGGCACGCACAGTGGCAGCTTCAGCGGCGGCGTCAATTCCTCGCTGACCTTCGGCGGCATTTTCGGCGGCGCTGGCCATCTCTTCCTGGCGGGGAGCGCGGTCAACAGCCTGGGCGACGTCATCGCCAGCAGTGGCACGCACCGGGTCAGCGGCAGCTGGAACGCGGCGCGCACCTTTGTGCAAGGTGGCGGCCAGATCGACTTCGACGGCCCGGCGCCGCAGATCGGCGAGCTGCACTTGACGAGCAGCGGGACCGCTGCGCGCTTCAACAGTACTGGCGGCGCGAGCTTGCAAAGCGTGTTCATTGACAGCAGCTTCGGCCGTGTCGAATTCAACGCCGGCAGCAGCACGGCGCAGCGCCTGGTGCTGCTGGGCGGAGTGCTGGACGTCGAGGCCGCGCTGCGCGTCGAGCAGAGCTTCGACTGGCACAGTGGCTTTCTCGTCGGCATGGGCACGACGCGACTGCCCGGCCAGACGACGCTGCACGCCGGCACACGCGCCATCAGTCAGGCCGGCCGTATCGACGTCGACGGCACGATCGACTGGCAAGGTGGCAACTTCAGCCAGTGGTCAGGCCGTATGGATCTGCTACCCAGCGGGCGCCTAAACATCGCCGGCGACTTCAGCAGCGCCGGCGGCGGCGGCTCGATCGTCAACTGGGGTGTCATCAGCAAGCAGGCCGGCGCCGGCCGGGCCGATCTGGGCATGGCGGTCCACAGCGACGGCGGCCTGTTCCGCGCCCTCGCCGGCACCCTGGCGCTGACTGGCGGCGGCGTGCACAACGACGCCACCTTCGAGGCCGCGCCGGGCGCGCGCATTGAGATTTCCGGCGGCAAGGTCTTCGGTCGCAGCATCACCGCCACAGGCCGGTTGGACGTCGTCGGCGGCAGCTTCGAGCTGCTCAGCGGCGTGCAGTATGCGCATGCAGCGGGCAACCGCTTTGATGTCAGTGATGTGCGCATCGGCAGCGGTGCCTCGCTGCAACTGGCCGACCCGCTGGTGGCCAGCGGCAGCGTGCACAACCTGGGCACGTTCGCGCCGGCGGGTTCGGTGAACATCGCTGGCGACTTCAACCAGCAGGGCAGCTTTGCGCTGGTGCCTGGGGCCAGCTTGTCGGTGGGCGGGCAGTTCACGAACAACCAGTCGCTGACATTGACCAACAGCCCGCTCTGGGCTGGCTCCAAAGTCAACTGGAGCACGCTCAGCCTTGCCGGCAACCAAGTGGTCGCCCTCATGGGGGACTTGCATAACTTCGGCACGCTCAGCCTGGAGGCCGGCACCGGTTTCAGCCAGCTGACGTTTGGCGGCGGATCCAACTCCGGCAGCATTCTCGTCAACCGGGCGAACACACTGATCAACGCGGGTTGGATGGGGACCCTGTTCGTGAACTCTGGCTTGATCGTCAACGAAGGCGACTGGCGCTGGAACGGCAGCTCGCTGCACACCGCAGGGGCCCGGATGGACAGCTATGGCCCTCTGAGCGTCTTTGACAGCTTGCAGCTGGCGCAGGGCAGCCAGTTGAACAAGCAAGGCCATATGACGGTGGGAGGCTCGGTGTTCGTGGACGCAGGCGCCAGCTTGAACCACAGCGGCACCTACCTGCAATATGGGGACGCCAAGACCGTCGTCAGTGCCGGCGGCCGATTCGAAGGCAGCGGCAGCTTCACGCAGTTGGACGGGCTGACGGTGATCAACGGCCTGCTGCGCGCAGACGGTGGCATATACATCGAGGCCGGGACACTCCGGGGCTCTGGGACGGCGCAGGGGCAGGTCCGCGTGGGTCCGGCGGCCCAGTGGGAGCTCGGCAACTCGCCAGGCACCTTCACCGTGCTGGGCGATGCGATTCTCGAGGGGCGGATGGAAGTCGAGGTGCAGAGCCTGACCGTGCACGACCGCCTGGTGGTCAGCGGCAACTTCATCACCTACCCGGGCTCCAGCATCGACCTGATCTTCGACGCCGGATTCCAGCCCGCCGATGGCGACCGCATCAGCTGGTTGCAGACGACCGGCCTTTCTTTGCAAGGCAACGTCGTCTTCAGCGGCTTGCCGAGTGACTGGAGCGCGGCGCTGGACCCGTTCAGCCACAGCGTCTTGGTCACCTACGACCTGGCCAACGCGATCCCGCTGTCGGGCAGCCACCAAATCGCGGCTGGCGACATGGGCTACAACGCCCTCAGCGGCTGGCCTTACCCCAGTCTGAGCAGCCTGCAGAACGACGGCACGTTTAGCAACCGCAGCGGCGCCTATGCCATCGTCGTGACGCTGAACAACGCCAGCGCGGCCACGGTGATCAACCGCGGCGAGTTGTCTGTCAACACCTTGAACAGTGCAGGGAACTTCCAGAACCGGCCCGGCAGCACGCTCCAGGTGAGCACGCTGAACAACAGCGGGCACCTGGCCAATTGGGGCACGGTGCAGACGTATGGCGACTTCAGCAACGCCGCCGGGGCCGTGTTTGAGCAACGCGGCGAAATGCTGGTCAACGGCCGCGTGACCAATGACGGTCGCCTGGTGGTGGCGGGTCGGCTCAGCGGCTCCTATGGCTACAACGGCAGCGGTGATGTGGACATCGAAACCGGCGGCTCCTTTGAAGGCAGTGCGGGCGGCTGGTTCTGGGCTTCAGCGGGTCACGTGCGTGTCGATGGCCTGCTGGCGGCAGGCGACATTCGTTTCTTCGGCAACAACAACGGGCGCCTCAGCGGCACCGGGCGGCTGCAGGGCAACGTGCAGAGCGACGCCGACATCGAGCCCGGCAACTCGATCGGCACGCTCACGGTCGATGGTGACCTGACCGCCGGCAACATCAACCTGGAGATCGCCAGCGCGACCGACTTCGACCGCCTGGTGGTGACGGGCAACGCCACTATCAACAGCGCGACCCTGTACCTGCTCGGCAGCTACCGCCCCACGCTGGGCGACAGCCTGAGCTTCTTCTCGGTCGGCGGCGCGCTGCAGCTGAGCTCGACGAACTGGGCGATCCTGCGCCAGGTCGACGCCCAGGACGCCAGCATGGGCTGGACGCTGTGGGCTGACGCCCAGTTCATCCACGACCCCGGCGTGCCCGCGTTGTGGCGCGCCCAGTTCGTGAACGGCACGCTGAACGTCGTTGCCGTGCCCGAGCCCGGCACCTGGGCGCTGTTCGCTGGCGGCCTGGGCGCGCTGGGCTGGCTGGCGCGTCGGCGCAAGGCTCAGCGGTAGCTGCGCGCGTCCTCGATCAGCTTGCCGTCGTTGGGCAGGCTGCCCGGCGCGGCCAGCACGACGTCGGCGCGCAGTTTGGTGAGCTCGCGCACGCTGGCGGCCAGCGCTTCGGCCAGGCCTTCGGGGGCGCTGGCCGATTCGGCTTTCAAGGTCATGCGGTCGTTCGCCATCTCGCCTTCGATCACCAGGCGCACACGCGCCAACTCGGGGTGGCGGCGCATCACCTCGGCCACCTGGCTGGCATGCACGAACATGCCGCGCACCTTGGCGGTCTGGTCGGCGCGGCCCATCCAGCCTTTGATGCGCTGGTTGGTGCGGCCGCTCGGGCAGCTGCCGGGCAGCACCGCCGAGAGGTCGCCGGTGCCGAAGCGCAGCAGCGGGTAGTCGGGGTTGAGCACGGTGACAACCACTTCGCCGACCTCGCCCGCTGGCAGTGGGTCGCCACTGCCCGGGCGCACGATCTCGACGAGCACGCCTTCGTCGACCACCAGGCCTTCGCGGGCCGCGGTTTCGTAGGCGATGAGGCCGAGGTCGGCGGTGCCGTAGCTCTGGTAGGCGTGGACGCCGCGGGCGGCGAAGGCGTCGCGCAGCGAGGGCGGGAAGGCCTCGCCGCCGACCGAGGCCTTGACGAGGTGGGGCAGGGCCAGCCCGGCTTCGTCGGCTTTTTCAAGCAGGATGCGCAGAAAGCTCGGCGTGCCGGCGTAAGCCTGCGGGCGCAGTTCAACCATCGCCTGCAGCTGCAATTCGGTGTTGCCAACGCCGCCGGGGAAAACGGTGCAGCCGATCGCCGCGGCGCCGGTTTCCATCATTGCGCCGGCCGGCGTCAAGTGGTAACTGAAGCTGTTGTGCACGAGGTCGCCGGCGCGCAGGCCGGCGGCGAACAAGGCGCGGCCGAAGCGCCAGTAGTCGGCAGCATGGCCTTCGGGCTCGTAGATCGGCCCCGGCGACTGGAACACCCGGCGCGCCGTGCGTGGCATGGTCAGCCCGCGCCAGCCGATCGTCGAGAAGCCACCCAGCGGGTCGCCGCCGGCCGCGCGGCTGGCTTGCTGGCGCGCCAGCAGCTCGTGTTTGCGCGTCACCGGCAGCGCGGCCAGTGCGGCCAGGCTGGTGATCGCCGACGCGGTGACGCCGGCCAGCGCGCCCGCCAGCGCCGGTGTGGCCTGCGCCGCGGCCACCTGGGCCGGCAGTGCGTGCGCCCAGAAGGCGTCACGGTCGGTGGCGCTGCGGGCTTCCAGCAGGTCAAAGTACTCGCTCATGTCAGTACCGACCGGCCGTTCCGTAGGTACTGGGCGCCCCCCCGGGGGGCAGCGAGCGAAGCGAGCGTGGGGGCTTCATGCCAGCAGTTCCCTTTGTCTGGCCTTGGGCAGCTTGGCCAGCACCAGGGCGTGCGAGCGTTCGACCAGCGCCTTCAGTTCGGTCAGTGGCAGCGCCTTGGCGTCGCGCAATTGCACCCACTTCGCACGCGCCAGGTAAGGCGCCGGTGCCAGCCCGGGCAGACCGCTGAGTTCGAGGAAACGGTGTTCGTCGACCTTGAACGAACACGACTTCCAGCGCCCAGGCTCTGGGCCGCCGGCGAGAAACATCTTGGCGCCAACGCTGGCCACCCAGTCGCAGCCCCACTTGATGTCGGCGGTGGCGCCGGGCAGCGTCATGGCGTGTTTCTTCAGCGCGGTCAAGCTCATTCGTCGCGCTCCCAGCGCGGCAGCAACTGCTTGACCTGGTCGACGAAGCGGCGCGCGTCCAGGCTGCTTTGCAGGCGCTGCTGGGTCCAGTCGGGCGCGCGCGCCGGGCGCTTGGCCAGGCGGGCCGTGATGGCCTGGTCGGCGACGCCGAGTTCGATCACGCTCTGGCCGCGGATCTCGTAGCGCATGCCGCGCTCGGTCAGCGGCCGCAGTTCGCGCAGCTGGCGGCGCAGCACGACGAGCGCGGCCTCGGCGTCGAAAGGCGGAGCGGCAAAGCCGGGCGTCTCGTCGCTCATGACAGCCAGCGCTTGCGCCGCTTGTAGCTCTTGGCGTCGCGGAAGCTCTTGCGGTCGCCACCGCCCATGCCCAGGTAGAACTCCTTGACGTCCTCGTTCTCGCGCAAAGCCTTGGCCTGGCCGTCCATCACGATGCGGCCGTTCTCCAGGATGTAGCCGTAATCGGCGTAGCGCAGCGCCATGTTGGTGTTCTGCTCGGCGAGCAGGAAGGTGACCTTCTCGCGCACGTTCAAGTCCTTGATGATCTCGAACACCTCTTCGACCAGCTGCGGCGCCAGCCCCATGCTGGGTTCGTCAAGCAACACCATCTTGGGATTGGCCATCAGCGCGCGGCCGATCGCGCACATCTGCTGCTCGCCGCCCGAGGTGTAGGCGGCCTGGCTGCTGCGGCGCGGCTGCAGGCGCGGGAAGTAGGCGTAGACCTTGTCCAGCGTCGCCTTGATCGCCGCCTTGCCGTCTTTGCGCGTATAGGCGCCGGTGAGCAGGTTTTCCTCGATCGTCAGGTGGGCGAAGCAGTGCCGGCCTTCCATCACCTGGATCACGCCGCGGTCGACCATCTGCGCCGTCGACAGCTTGACGGTGTTCTCGCCGCGCAGCTCGATCGTGCCTTTGGTGACTTCGCCGCGCTCGCCGGCGAGCAGGTTGGAGACAGCGCGCAGCGTCGTCGTCTTGCCCGCGCCGTTGCCGCCGAGCAAGGCCACGACCTGGCCTTCGGGCACCTGCAGCGAGACGCCCTTGAGCACCAGGATCACATGGTTGTAAATGACCTCGATGCCGTTGACGTCGAGAAGAATGTTCGACATGGATGGAGCTTTCTCTGCAAGGCAAAGCGCACCGATGGGTGTGCTTTGCCTTGCAGCCGGGCCGGGCCCGGCTGCAAGCCCCCGCGCGGCGGGGGTGGGGTCAGCAGCTTACGCGCTCAAGACTGGCAGTCTTGCGGCGAGCGGCGCTGCAGTTTCTTTTCGCCGGCGTAGCGTTCGGCCGACTGCTTGACCATCGGCTTGATGATCTGGTCATCGGCCTGCAGCCAGTCGGACGCCCAGACGAACTTGGCGCCGTCCCAGGTGTGCACGCGCGCCCAGGCCGAGCCCATGTGGTCGGCGCAACTGGTCGACACCGGACGCATCACGTCCTTGAAGCCCAGGGCGTCGAGCTTGGCCTGCGTCAGGTGCAGGTTCTCGTAGCCCCAGCGGGCCTGCTCGCCGGTCATGACCTTGCCTTTGCCGAAGCGCTCCTGCGCCGAGCGCACGCCTTCGGTGGCCAGCAGCGCGCCGACCACGCCGCGCATGTAGAGCACGCTGCCGACTTCGTCTTTCGGCCCGGTGCCCTGGCCCTTGGCGTGCACCTTGTCGAGGATCTCCTTGACCACCGGCGAATTGGGCTCGGCGCCATGCTGCATCATCACCGCGCTATAGCCCTTGGCGGCTTCGCCGACGTCCTTCAGGTCGGGCTCGGCGCCCGACCACCAGGTGCCGAACATCTTGTCGCGCGGGTAACCGGTGGCCACCGCTTCCTTGATGGCGGTGGCGGTCATCACGCCCCAGGTCTGCATCACGACGTAGTCGGGGCGGTTCTGCCGCACCTGCAGCCAGATCGCCTTTTGCTCGACGCCCGGCGCCGGCACCGGCAGCAACTGCAGCGTGAAGCCGTGCATCTTCGAGCGTTCCTCGATGATGGGCAGCAGCTCCTTGCCGAACGGGCTGTCGTGGTAGACGACGGCGATCTTCTTGCCTTTGAGCTTGTCCCAGCCGCCTTCCTTGTTGGCCAGGTGCTTGAGCACGGTGTCGCCGGCGACCCAGTAATGGCCGATGAGCGGGAAGTTCCACTTGAAGACACCGCCGTCGGCGGAGTCGCTGCGGCCATAGCCCGAGGTGATGAGCGGGATCTTGTCGGCGGCGACCTTCTCGGTCAGCGCGAAGGTGATGCCGGTGGACAGCGGCTGGAACACGGTGGCGCCGCCATGTTTGCCTTTCAGGCGCTCGTAGCACTCGACGCCTTTGTCGGTGGCGTAGGCGGTCTCGCATTCCTCGACCAGGGTCTTGACGCCGTTGATGCCGCCGCGTGCATTGACCAGCTTCATGTAGTCGTTGTGGCCGTTGACCCAGGGCGTGGCGTTGGGCGCCACCGGGCCGGTGCGGCCGGTCAGGGCGGGGAAGAACTGCACTTTCTCTTGTGCGAATGCGGCCGGGGCAGTGACCAGTGCGGCCAGGCCGGCGGCGCAGATCGCCGCTGCCAGGGCCAGGGATTTCATCTTCATGCGGACCTCCTGAGGTGGGGAAAGCACTCGTCAGTGCGGGGGTGAAAAACCTGTCGTCAATGCGGGAACGGCCACAGCCGCAGCTTTTCCTTGCCGATCGACCACAGCCGCGCCAGGCCATGCGGTTCGACGATCAGGAAGAACACGATCAGCGAGCCGAAGATCATCAGCGTCATGTGGGCCGCCAGCGCGGTGTCGATCGGGATGCCGAACCAGTACGGCGCGTTGTCGAGCAGGATCGGCAGCACGACGATGAAGGCGGCGCCGAAGATGCTGCCCATGATCGAGCCCAGGCCACCGATGATGACCATGAACAGTAGCTGGAACGAGCGGTCGATGTTGAAGGCCGCCGGCTCCCACGCGCCCAGGTGGACGAAACCCCAGAGCGCACCGGCCACGCCGACGATGAAGGAGCTGACGGCGAACGCCGTGAGCTTGGCGTAGACCGGGCGGATGCCGATCACCGCGGCGGCGACGTCCATGTCGCGGATGGCCATCCACTCGCGGCCGATGTGGCCGCGCACCAGGTTCTTGGCCAGCAGGCAGAAGACGATCAGAAAGGCCAGGCAGAACAGGTACTTCTGCGCCGGCGACTCGATCGCCAGCCCGAACACGTTGAGGCCGGCGACGTTGACCGAACCCGACGCCGAGTTGTTGGTGAACCAGGAGATGCGCAGAAAGGCCCAGTCGACGAAGAACTGCGCCGCCAGCGTCGCCACCGCCAGGTACAGGCCTTTGATGCGCAGGCTGGGAATGCCGAACAGCACGCCGACCGCGGTGGCGCAGACGCCGCCCAGCAGCAGCGAGGCCAGCAGCGGCATGCCTTCGATGCGGACCTGGAAGTTGTAGGCCGCGTAGGCGCCCACCGCCATGAAGGCGCCGGTGCCCAGCGAGATCTGGCCGCAGTAGCCGACCAGGATGTTCAGCCCCAGCGCCGCCAGCGACAGGATCAGGAACGGGATCAGGACGGCGCGGAACATGTACTCGGACGTGATCAGCGGCACGACGACGATGGCAAAGGCCAGGATCAAACCGATGGCGATGCGGTCCTGCGCGATCGGGAAGATGCGCTGGTCGTCGCGGTAGCGGGTCTTGAACTGGCCGTTTTCTCGGTAGAACATGTTCGTGTCTCGATGATCTTTTAGCTCTGGCCGCTCACTTCGTTCGCTTAACTTCGCTGCGCGAAGTTAGCCGACGCCGAAAGATCATTGATCGCGTCATACGCGATCAATGATCTTTTGGTTACGGCCGCTTCGCTTAACTTGGCTGCGCCAAGTTAGCCTGCACCGAAAAATAATGGCTCGCGTCATACGCGATCGATTATTTTTTCGCCGAACAGCCCTTGCGGGCGCACCAGCAGAAACAGCAGCGCCAGCACATAGGCGAACCAGATCTCGATGCCGCCGCCGAAGAAGGGGCCGATGTAGACCTCGGACAGCTTTTCGCCGACACCGATGATGAGCCCGCCGATGATGGCGCCAGGCACCGAGGTCAGGCCGCCCAGGATCACCCCCGGCAGGGCCTTGAGCGCCACCAGCGAGAGCGAGAACTGGACCCCGAGCTTGCTGCCCCAGATGACGCCGGCCACCAGGGCGACGAAGCCGGCCACGCTCCAGACGATGACCCACACGCGTGACAGCGGGATGCCGATGCTCTGCGCTGCCTGGTGGTCGTCGGCCACCGCGCGCAAGGCGCGGCCCGTGGCCGTCTTCTGGAAGAACAGGCTCAGCCCGGCGACCAGCGCGGCGGCGATGGCGGCGGCGTAGAGGTCTTCCTTGCTGATCAGCAGGCCGCCGGGGAAGACGGTGTCGAGGATGAACATCGGGTCCTTGGGCAGGCCGACGTCGATGCGGTAGATCTCGCTGCCGAACAGCGTCTGGCCGAAGCCGTCGAGGAAATAGGCGATGCCCAGCGTGGCCATCAGCAGCGTCACGCCTTCCTGATTGACCAGCTTGCGCAGCACCAGGCGTTCAACCAGCCAGGCCACCGCCACCATGAACACCAGCGCCACCGCAAAGGCCAGCACGTTGGCCAGCACCTTGTTGTCAAAGCCCAGCCAGCCCGGGATCCATTCGGCAAAGCGCGCCATCACCAGCGCCGCGAACAACACCATCGCGCCCTGGGCGAAGTTGAAGACGCCGCTGGCTTTGAAGATCAGCACGAAGCCGAGCGCGATCAGCGAATACAGCATGCCGGCCATCAGGCCGCCGAACAGGGTCTCGAGGAAGAATCCCATGTCGCGCCTCAGTGTGAAGTGCCGAGGTACGCGCTGATCACGTCCTCGTTCTTGCGCACCTCGCGCGGGGTGCCGTCGCCGATCTTCTTGCCGTAGTCGAGCACGACGATGCGGTCGGAGATGTCCATCACCACGCCCATGTCGTGCTCGATGAGCACGATGGTGGTGCCGAACTCGTCGTTGACGTCGAGGATGAAGCGGCTCCTGTCCTGCTTCTCCTCGACGTTCATGCCGGCCATCGGCTCGTCGAGCAGCAGCACCTGCGGCTCCATCGCCAGCGCGCGCGCCAGGTCGACGCGCTTTTGCAAGCCATAGGGTAGGCGCCCGACCGGGGTCTTGCGGTAGGGCTGGATCTCGAGGAAGTCGATGATGTTCTCGACCACCTCGCGGTGCGCACATTCTTCGCGCTCGGCCGCGCCCCAGCGGATCGCCTGCTGGAACAGGTTGGTCTTCATGCGCAGGTTGCGCCCGGTCATGATGTTGTCGAGCACGCTCATGCCTTTGAACAGCGCCAGGTTCTGGAAGGTGCGCGCGACCCCCATCTCGGCGACCTGGCGGCTGTTCATGTGGCTGAAGGTCTGGCCGCGAAAACTGATGGTGCCTTGCTGCGGCGTGTAGACGCCGTT
>JAUYAJ010000430.1 GCA_030693565.1 Rubrivivax sp. | reverse complement strand
GCATCTGCAACCTACACGTACAACTGGGAAGGCGCCCAAGGTAGCCGAGAGTTCAAGATTCAAGGCCGAGGCACCCGCGTGCTCGCACACGAGGGCGGCAAGTTCCGAATCATCCATGAGCATCTCAGTCGTTTCCCTGCGCGCAGTGCTGCCTAACCCCTCGCTCAAGCGGAGCGCCAACGGCAGGCCACCAGGCCCGGCCGCAGGGTACGGTGTACATTTTCCTGCGGCCGGGCCTGGCGTCCTGCCGATGTCGCCCGCTTAGCTCGAACGTTAGGCCGCACGCACGCACCTCACCGGTCTCGACCATCATGATTCGTCGTCAAGCCCTAGTCGCAGCAACCACTCTCCCATTCTCTGGCGCTCTACTCGCCGGGCCAATGGACTGGTACAACGGGGTCCGGCTGGGTTCTGCCTTGCCCGACTTTGATGCCGAGTATCTAGACCAAGCACCAGCGACAGAGCGCAAGCTTCTCTTGGTAGATTTCTGGGCAACTTGGTGCGCACCTTGCCGCGAGGAGTTCCCTCACTTAAATGCACTGAACTCGCGCTTCTCCGGTCAAGGACTGGCCGTCGTGGGTCTAACCCAGGAGTCCAAAGCCGTTGCTCAGGCATTCCTGCCCAAGGCCGGCATCCAATACAGCGTCGGTGCGGGTGGGACGAGACCGCTACAGAAGGCCCTCGGAATCAAGGCACTTCCCTACGCCATCCTTGTTGACCGAGGGAACAAAATTGTTTGGCGGGGCCAAGCCAGCACGTTGTCCGCGGCTGAAGTCGAGAACAGGCTGAAAAGTGCGGCCTAACCCTTCGCTCAAGCGGAGTGCCAACGGCGAGCCACCGCGCCCGCGCGTCGCCTTCGTCTATCCTGCACCGCGCGGTCGCGGCGTCTCGCCGCTGGCCCCCGCTTAGCTCAAACGTTAGGCGTCACACAAAGACCCACCATGCGCACTCCCCACGTCGCGTCATTCGCTGCCGCAGCGCTCATTGCCCTGAGCGCCTCTTCAGTTGCTGCGCAAGACGGTGCCCGGGGCGGCCCGCTCTTCGATGAGTTGGTGCGCATGGACAAAGAACTTTTCGACGCTGCCTTCGTGACCTGCAATGCCGGCCGATTCCGTGCACTCTTTACAGAAGACGCAGAGTTCTATCATGACCGAACAGGCGCGTCGGTCGGCGAAGCCGCTCGAACGCTGAAGTCGTGTCCCCGAGATAACGGCGTCACGCGCACCCTCGTACCGGGAAGCCTTGAGGTCTACCCTATGCAAGGCTACGGTGCTATACAGATTGGCCGTCATGTCTTTGCACGCAAAGGCGAGCCCGGCTCAGAGGAGGCTAAGTTCGTCCATCTTTGGAAGCAAGAGAACGGAGTCTGGCGTCTGGCCAGAGTCTTGAGCTTCGATCATCGGCCGTCTGCGCAAGAGAAGACAACAAAATGAGCCTGCACGCAGTGACGCCTAACCCCTCGCTCAAGCGGAGCGCCAACAGCGTGGCACGCCAGCCATCAAGCGCTGGGCCTTCGGCCCATTTTGCGCTTGCTGTCCGGCGCGCCACGCTGTCGTCGCCCGCTTAGCTCGAACGTTAGGCGGCACAAATTGCAACCACGCGCTCTCACCCTGCTTCGAACTCCTATGGAACACGCACAAAAGACTTTCTCGCGCCGAGCTTCGATCAGGTACGGGCTTGCTGCCGCGCTGATTCTCTGCATTGCTGTGAAATCCGCCAACGCAGCAGGGGTGTCAACTACAACCGTAGCCCCT
>JAUYAJ010000429.1 GCA_030693565.1 Rubrivivax sp. | reverse complement strand
ACTACTTCCCGCCGCCCGTCGTCGCCGGCCGCCAGGTCGTGCGCGCCATCGGCAGCACGCCCGAAGAGCCTTTCAGCCAGATCTACGCCACCTTGCTGTCGGCCATCGGCAGCGCCGAAGTCAGCGTGCGGCTGACCAACGCCTACTTCGTGCCCGACCCGCAGCTGCTCACGGCGCTGGAGACCGCCGCCGCGCGCGGTGTCGACGTCAGCCTGATCCTGCCCAGCCGCACCGACTCGTGGCTGGTGTTCCACGCCGGCCGCGGCCACTACGACCGCCTGCTGCGCGCGGGCGTGAAGATCTTCGAGCGCCGCGGCGCCATCCTGCATTCGAAGACGGCGCTCGTCGACGGCGTCTGGGCGACCGTCGGATCGACCAATCTCGACTGGCGCAGCTTTCTGCACAACCACGAGCTCGACGCCGTCGTGCTCGGGGCGGAGTTCGGCGCGCAGTTGCAGGCGATGTTCGATGCCGACCTCGCCGAGTCCGACGCGGTGACGCTGGAATCATGGCAGCGCCGCCCGCTCGGCGCGCGCCTGCAGGAGACCTTCGCGCGCGCCTGGGAGTACTGGCTTTGAGCCGGCTCCCGTAGCAAACTGTTTTGCCAGTCCACCGACCGGCGCGAGGAGTCCGTCATGAGCATCGCCACCCTGCTGCTGATCGTGCTGATCCTGATGCTGATCGGCGCCATCCCGCGCTGGCCGCACAGCAGGAACTGGGGCTATGGCCCCAGTGGCGGCCTTGGGCTGGTGGCGCTGGTCGTCGTCGTGGTGCTGCTGCTGGGCGGGCTGTGATGCGCGCGGCCAGCCTGGTGGTGGCGGCAGCGCTGGCGCTGGGCGCCTGCGGCGAAACGGCCAAGTTGACGGTGGCCGACGGCACCGGGCCGCAGCCCACCTTGCCGCCACCGGTGACCGCGCTGCTGCCAACGGTCAACATCGCGCCGGCCCAGCCTTGGCCGCCCGGCACCCTGCCGCACGCCGCACCGGGCCTGCAGGTGAATGCGTTCGCCGCCGGGCTGGACCATCCGCGCTGGCTGCTCGTGCTGCCCAATGGCGACGTGCTGGTCGCCGAGACCAATGCGCCGCCGCGGCCCGAGTCCGCGCGCGGCATCAAGGGCTGGTTGACCGGCCTGTTCATGCGGCGCGCCGGCGCGGCCACAGTCAGCGCCAACCGCATCACCTTGCTGCGCGACACCGACGGCGACGGCGTCGCCGACCTGCGCTCGGTGCTGCTCGAAGGCTTGATGTCGCCGTTCGGCATGGCGCTGGTGGGCGAGGACTTGTTCGTCGCCAACTCCGACGCGCTGCTGCGCTTTCCATATGTCAGCGGCGACACCCGAATCAAAGCCGCCGGAACGCGCATGCTGGCGCTGCCGGCCGGCGCCATCAACCACCACTGGACCAAGAACCTGGTCGCCAGTGCCGACGGCAGCACGCTCTACGTCAGCGTGGGCTCGAACAGCAACGTGGGCGAACGCGGCATGGAGGCCGAGGCCGAGCGCGCGGCGATCTGGGCGGTCGACATCAAGACCGGCATGCACCGCGTCTTCGCGTCGGGCCTGCGCAACCCGGTCGGCATGGCCTGGGAGCCCGCTTCGGGCGCCTTGTGGACGGTGGTCAACGAGCGCGACGAACTGGGCAGCGATCTGGTGCCCGACTACATGACCTCGGTGCGCGACGGTGGCTTCTACGGCTGGCCCTACAGCTACTTCGGCCAGCATGTCGACGCGCGCGTGAAACCGCCGCAGCCCGATCGGGTGGCGCAGGCGCTGGTGCCGGACTACGCGCTGGGGCCGCACACCGCGTCGCTGGGGCTGGCCTGGTCGGCCGGCAACAGCTTGCCCGCGCGCTTCGCCCAAGGCATGTTCGTCGGCCAGCATGGTTCGTGGAACCGGCGGCCGCACAGCGGCTACAAGGTGATCTTCGTGCCTTTCAGTGGCGACAAGCCTGCTGCCAGCCCACCGATCGACGTGCTCACCGGTTTTCTCAGTGCCGGCGGCAAAGCCCATGGCCGACCGGTCGGCGTCGCGCTCGACGGTCGCGGTGCCCTGCTGGTGGCCGACGATGTCGGCAACGTGGTCTGGCGTGTCAGCGCCAAGCCTTGAGATGGGTCTTGGCGCCGCGCGCCTCGGCCGCCAGGTGCAGCACGACGCCGATCGCCAGCGGCGCCAGGTAGTAGATGCCGCGGTACAGCAGCAGCGCCGCGAGCAGTTCGCTGGCCGGGATCTGCGCCGACAGCAGGGCGACGAATACGGCCTCGATCACGCCCAGGCCGGCCGGCACATGCGCGATGACGCCGGCCACGGCGGCCACCAGCAGCGCGGCCAGCGCAGTGGCGAAGTCGACGCGCTGCTGCAGCAAGACGTAGATGACGCTGCCGATCAGCAGCCAGTTCAGCGTCGCCATCGCCAGTTGCAGCAGCGCGAAGCGCAGCGGCGGCAGCACCAGGCGGTGGCCACGCAGCGTCATCACACGCCGCGGTGACCAGGCGCACAGCGCGGCGTAAGCCAGCGGCACGCAGATCAAGGCCGCGCCCAGCGCGCGCAGCGCGCCGCCGGCGACGGGCCAGTCGGGCGACAGCGCGGGCGGCCAGATCGCAAACACGGTCCCGGCCAGCAAGGCATAACCGAGCCAGTTGCTCGTCATGCTGATCGCCAGCACCTCGGAGGTCTTGGCGACATCCAGACCGAGCCGCGCATACAGCCGGTAGCGAAACGCGACGCCGCCGATCAGCGCGCCGAAGTTGAGGTTGAAGACATAGCTGACGAAGGTCGTCAGCATCACGCGCGCGGTGCCGATGTGGTGGCCGGTGCGCGCGCGTCCGAGCAGGTCGAAGCAGCTGTAGAGC
>JAUYAJ010000427.1 GCA_030693565.1 Rubrivivax sp. | reverse complement strand
TGGGGCTCGATGACGATGGTGCGCGCCAGCGCCACGCGCTGCTGCTGGCCGCCCGAAAGCTGGTTGGGCCGGCGCTGGCCGTAAGCCGCCAGCCCGACCAGTTCGAGCGCGTCGCCGACGCGCTTCTTGATCGACGCTTTGTCGACCTTGCGCTCGACGAGGCCGAACGCCACGTTGTCCCACACCGACAGGTGGGGCCACAGCGCATAGCTCTGGAACACCATGCCGATGTTGCGCTCCCAGGGCGGCTGGCCGGTGATGTCAACGCCGTCGACCAGCAACTGCCCATGCTGGTGCGCGTTGAAGCCGGCGATCAGCCGCAGCAAGGTGCTCTTGCCCGAGCCCGAAGGCCCGAGCAAGGCGAAGAACTCGCCCGGCTCGATGTCGAGGTTGACGTCCTTGAGCACCTCGGTGCTGCCATAGGACAGCCGCACATTGCGGCATTGCACACTGACCTTCTTCATCGGGGGTCCTTCAGTTCCGGGCGGCCACTGCCGTCGGCAGCGGCGGCAAAGTTTCGTCCAGCGGCCGGCTCGTGAAGCGGTTCGCGGTGCGCTCGACCACCAGGTGCGACAAGTAGGTGCCGATGCCGACGACGACGATCGCCAGCACCCCCAGCGCCGCCCCCGGCCCGCGCCCGGCGATGCTTTGCATATAGAGGTAGATGCCGTAGCTCATCGGCGCCTGCGACTCGGCCGAGGTCAGCAGGATCGTCGCCGACAACTCCACCGCCGCGGTGATGAAGCTGGTGACGAAGCCAGCCAGGATGCCGCCGGCCATCAGCGGCACGACGACGCGGCGGATGGTGCGCATCTTGGTCGCGCCCACACTCTCGGCCGCTTCTTCCAGCGAGACATGAACCTGCTGCAAGGCGGCGACGCAGGAGCGCAGCGCATAAGGCAGCCGGCGCACCGCGTAAGCCAGCATGATCATCACCCAGGTGCCGGTGAGCAGGATCTCGGTACCCGGCACCATGATGCCTTTGTACAGCCGCAAGTAGCCGATGGCCAGCACGATCCCGGGAATCGCCAGCGAGGCGGTGGCAATCCAGTCCAGCCACTGGCGCGCCGGCAGCGTGGTGCGCAGCATCAGGTAGGCGATGGTGACGCCGAGCACGATGTCGATGGTGGCCGCCAGCCCGCAGTACAGCAGCGTGTTCTTGATCATGCCGCTGGAGTCCTGGAACACGGTGGCGTAATGCGCCAGCGTGTAGGCGTCGGGCAGCGGCGCAAAACTCCACACCGAAGCGAACGACAGCAGCAGCACGCCGATGTGCGGCGACAGCGTCACCAGCAGCACGGCGCCAATCCACACATAAGCCATCACCGAGCCGACCGGCGACAGACTGCGCCGCTGCAAGCTGGTGCCGCCCTTCTGGATGGTGGAGAAGTCGCGCCCTTTCAGCGCCCGCGCCGACATCGCCATCGCCAGGATCGAGAACACGATCATGATGACGCTGATCACATAGCCCAGCGGGTCTTCGAGCCCGACCTGGGTGATGCGCAGATAGGCCTGCGGTGCGAGCATGTTGGTCTGGCCCATCACCAAGGGCGTTCCGAGGTCGTCGAAGACCTTGACGAAGACCAGCGAGGCGCCGGCGACAAAACCCGGCAACCCGAGCGGGAAGATGACGCGCCAGAACAGCCGCCAGCCTTTGCAGCCCAGGTTCATCGCCGCTTCTTCCATCGCACCGTCGATGTTGCGCAGCGCGACGGTGAGGTTCATCAGGATGAACGGGAAGTAGTGGATGCTCTCGACGAAGATGACGCCGTTCAGCCCTTCCATCACCGGCACGGTGAAGCCGAAGTGTTCGCCGAGCAGCAGGTTGAGCGAGCCCGAGCGGCCGAAGATCAGCTGCAGCGCCACCGCGCCGACGAAGGGCGGCATGATCAGCGGCAGCACCCCCAGGGTCTGGATCAGGATCGCGCCGCGGAACTGGAAGCGCACCGTGAAATAGGCCAGCGGCACGGCGATCAGCGCCGCGAACAGCGCCGACATCACCGCCACGTACAGGCTGTTGAAGAAGGCCTCGCGCATCAGGCCCTGGGCGAAGAAGGCCTCGAAGTGGCCGATCGTCAGGCTGCCATCGGCTTCGACGAAGGCGGTGTAGAACACGCGCCCCACCGGCAGCACCAGAAACAGCAGCAGAAAGGCGAGCACCAGCGCGCCCGCCAGCCAGACGCCCGGGCGCACCCCGGCGAGCGAGCTCAGGCGCGAACCTGCCGGCGTGCCGGCTGCATTGCCCATCATTGGAAATCCTTGGTATGGGGCGCGCTGTGGCGGGCCCGCGCCGAAACAGCCGCCGCAAGTGCGGCGGCGTGGCGATTTACTTGGCCAGCGCGAGCGCCTGCTCGGCGAACTGGCGGGCGCTGAGGTAGTTCTCGCGCGCCTTGCTGTTCCAGCGGTCTTCCAGCCCGGTGACCTGCTTGTTCACCGCCGCGTCCTTCTTGTTGGCGGTGAAGAGGGCGAGGAAGTTCTTGTCGCCGGCCAGGCCGGCGCCGACCACCGGCGAGAACGCCAGGTCGCGCGCCTGCTTGAGCAATGCACCACCCTGGGCATTGGGCTTCTTCGCCAGCGCGGCTTCGGCGTCGTGGATGGCCTTGGTGGCGGCTTGCAGTTCCTTCAGGCGGAAAGTGATGGTCTGGTCGAACATCGCCGACACCACGTTGTAGCGCGACTCGGAGAGGTCGGAGTCGAACTGCACCTTGGCGCGCTTGGCGATCTCGAAAGGGTTCGGGTAGCCGGCCGGCACCTTGCCCTTCATCTGCTCGGGCGGCAGGATGGGCAGGCGCGAAATCTTCGGGTCGAGCAGCAGTTCCTGGCCGGCGGCCGAGACCGTGAAGGCGATGAACTGCCTGGCCTCGGCGGCGTTCTTGCCGCCGGTCACCAAGCCGATGTTGGCCGGCACCACAGCGGTGACGCTGGGGTAGACGAACTCGACCGGGAAGCCCGAGTACTTGCCCGCCAGGCCGAAGAAGTCGATCACCAGGCCGATGCCGAACTGGCCGTTGTTGACGCCGTCGGGCACGCCGAAGCTGCGCTCGGTGATCGCCGCGCTGTTGCCGGCGATGTGCAGCAGCTGGGTCCAGCCCTTCTCCCAGCCTTCGCCTTGCAGCAGCGTCTCCACCGTCAGGTGGGTGGTGCCCGAACGCGACGGCGAACTCATCGCCACATGGCCGAAGTAGACCGGCTTGGTCAGGTCGGCCCATTGCGCCGGCGCCGGCAGCTTGTTGGCCGTCATGTAGCGCGTGTTCCACATCAGGCCGTAGCCGGCCAGCGCCTGGCCCAGGTACAGGCCTTGCGGGTGGTTGATCGGGTAGTTGCCGACCTTGGCCGGCGCGGCCTTGTTCGCCAGATCGGCGACGTTGTCGAGCAGCTTGAGCCCGGCCAGCACCTCGAAGGCGTCGGGCGCCGAGGCCCAGAAGATGTCAGGCCGCTGGCCCACCGGCAGCTCGCGCACGTAGGCGATGCCTTGCACCGTGTACTTGTTCAGGACCTCGACCTTGATGGTCGGATTGGCCTTCTCGAACGCGACCTTGTAGGCCTGGGTCAGCTCTTTCGGGAACGAGGTGACGACGGTGACCGTGCCGGCCAGGGCGGGCGCTGCCAGCGAGGCAGCCAGGGCCAGGCCGGCGGTGGCGCGAAGCAAGGGGCGAAACGGCATCGGGCACTCCTGAGCGGATGAAAGTGCCGCGACCATAACGGCGCCGGCACCGCCCTGCCAATCAGGATTTGTGATGTGGTGGATCAAGGCCCAGGGTTCTCCCTGGGCCCGCGGCGCCTCAGCCGGCCGCCTTCACCTTCTGCCGCCAGGCGTGCAGCAGCGGCTCGGTGTAGCCGCTGGGCTGCGTCAGACCCTTGAAGACGAGGTCGCTGGCGGCCTGGAAGGCGGCGCTGTCCTTGAAGCGCCCGGCCATCGGCTGGTAATTCGGGTCGCCGGCGTTCTGCTTGTCGACCACCTTGGCCATGCGCTTGAGCGTGGCCGTGACCTGGGCCTTGGTGACCACGCCGTGCAGCAGCCAGTTCGCCATGTGCTGGCTGCTGATGCGCAGCGTGGCGCGGTCTTCCATCAGGCCGACGTTGTGGATGTCGGGCACCTTCGAGCAGCCCACGCCCTGGTCGACCCAGCGCACCACGTAACCGAGGATGCCTTGCGCGTTGTTGTCCAGCTCCTGCT
>JAUYAJ010000426.1 GCA_030693565.1 Rubrivivax sp. | reverse complement strand
GCGCCGGCGCGGCCGGGCTGCGCGTGCGCGCGATCCAGACCTTGTAGGCGTTGGGTGTCAGCTCGCGCTTGAGCAGCTGCACCAGCTGGCCCGGCGACAAGCCGTGGCTGTGCAGCACGGCGTTGAACGGCGGTTTGTCGTCCCAGGCGACGGCGATGATGCGCTCGATGTCTTCCGGGCTGAGGCGGGGAATGGGCTTGGCCATGGCGCGGATTGTCGGCCCTGGGCGCCCGGGCGGCAGAATCGAGCCCATGCAGCCGCCCCCATCGCCCCCCGGCCAGCCGCGCAACCCGCTGCACGGCATGACGCTGGAAGCCATCCTCACCGCCCTGGTGGCGGCCTATGGCTGGCCCGGGCTGGCCGAGCGCGTGGCGCTGCGCTGCTTCAGCAGCGAACCGAGCATTGCGTCGAGCCTGAAGGTGTTGCGCAAGACGCCGTGGGCACGCGAGAAAGTGGAAAGCCTCTACCTCTTCCTGCTGCGCGAACAGCGCCGCGGCGGGCGCTGACGGCGCCGCCGTCAGACGCCGTAATAGCGCGCTGCGGCCTTCGAGTGCCACTTCAGGAACACCTCCTTCAGGCTGTTGCGCTCGGCCTCGGCCAGCCTGGCCGCTGGCGTCGGGTGGATGAATACGTCGGTGACGCCGTTGTCGAACACACCGCCGCTGATGCCGCTTTCGCGAAAGATCAGCAGCGGCAAACCCAGGCCGAAAAGGATGCCGGCCTCGAGATGGTTCCAGGGTGAGGGAAAGGCCGCGGTTTCCGACTTGCCGAGCGTGCGCTCGCCTTTGCCGACGCCGCGCTTCCAGGTGCCGGCGCTGGCGCGGAACTGCTCGTAGCCCAGGATCACGCCACCGGCGCAGTGGCGGGCGATCACCAGCACCTCGCGCAGCGGCAGCTCCGAGGGGTAGTCCGAGCGCCCCAGCGCCCGCGGCTCCATGTGGAGATCGTCCAGAAAACTCATCACCACCGCGCGCGACGCCGCCTGCGCCGGGTTGAGCGCGGTCGGCGACGAGACGAAGACGGGGATCTTCATGGCGCGGGGCTGGCGGCGTCAGACATGCTGGTCGACGAGGATGGTGTTGCCGTCGGGGTCGACCAGCATGAAGCTGGCCGGGCCGTGGCCGCTCTCGTCGGCTTCGGAGGCCAGCGCGACGCCTTGCGCCTTCAGCTGCTTCTGCAACTCGCGCACGTCAGTGAAGCCGGGCAGCGGCTGGGCGTCCTGGTCCCAGCCGGGGTTGAAGGTCAGCAGGTTGCCCTCGAACATGCCCTGGAACAGGCCGATGACGTGGCTGCCGTTTTTCATGATCAACCAGTTTTGCGAGGGCTCGCCGCCGAAGACGCTGAAGCCCAGCTTCTCGTAGAACTGCTTCGAGGCAGCGATGTCTTTGACGGCCAGGCTGATGGAAAAGGCGCCGAGTTGCATGAGGGGCTCCGAATGCCAGTTTGGGGGACGGCCGCAGTGTCCGACAAGTGACACCGAAATGCGACCAGCCTGCGGCGCTAGAAGCTGAAGGGCGCCTTGATCGCCGTGCTCGGCACTGCCGCCAAGTCGACGTTGGGGATCAGGTTGGCGCCGACGATCTGGGCGGCAAAGGTCCAGGTGTTGTCGTCCGCGTTGCGCACGCCATAGACGAAGGCCGAGCCGGGGTCGACGGTCTGGCCGGCGTAGCCGTGCTCGCTGGTTTGCGACACCGACAGCCGCCGCGCCCTGACGCTGTCGGCGCCGCCCATGGCGGTGACGAGCTTGCCCTCGGCCTCGTCGCGCTTTGGCTTGGACAGCGTGCCCGCGACATGCGCCACTTTGGGTGGCTCGCCTTCCTTGGTCAGTACCGAGAAGCGGCAGCCGGTCATCTGCGACGTGAAGAAGAAGTTGGCGTCGGCGCCCATGTCCAGCGAAGTGGTGTCCCTGGTCTTCCAGGGCAGCCAGTAGGCCTTGATGTCGCTGGCGCCGCCGCCGAACATGCGCTCCTTGAGGTCGACCACGGAGTCGGTGCGTTTCCAGAAATAGAACTTGCGAATGCCGGCTTTGTTGGACCCGGTGTCGAGTTCGGCGACGTTGGCGATGAAGACGACGTACTTGGCCAGGAAAGCGGCGCGCGTGTCGGGGTTGGCGAATTCGGCGGTGACGTTGCTCATGGTGCACTCCTGAATCAAGCTGAGGCCTTGCCGGCCACTGCGCGTGATGGGCGCGCTTCGGGCCTGCAATGCACCAGCCTGCGCCCGCGGGTGCGCTGTCGTCAATCCCTTCCGACGCCGCCGCCGGCGCCCGGGACTTCGCGCGGCCGCCCGAGCACGGCATCATGCAGACCTTGACCTCCGCGCCGCTCACCACCGCCCCACACCCGATGACCTCTGCTGCCACCGCCCCGCTCGCCGGCCTCAAGGTGCTGGAACTTGGCCAGCTGATTGCCGGCCCTTTTGCCGCCCGCACGCTGGGCGACTTTGGCGCCGAGGTGATCAAGATCGAGCCGCCCGGCGCTGGCGACCCGCTGCGCCAGTGGCGGCTGCTGAAGGACGGCACCTCGGTCTGGTGGCAGGTGCAGTCGCGCAACAAGCAGTCGGTGGTGCTGGACTTGAAGCAGGCCGCCGCGCAGGAC
>JAUYAJ010000391.1 GCA_030693565.1 Rubrivivax sp. | reverse complement strand
CCAACCACGGTCTCGGCGACGAAGGCGATCACGGTGTTGCCGCCCAGCCGCTCGATGGCGCTGGCCAGTTCCTGCACCAGGCGCTGGCCGTATTGCTCGGCGCTCTCGCCGTCGGCGCGGTCGCGGTACTCGTAGCAAGGCGCCACATGGGTCACCGGAATCAGCAGCGGCGCAAACTGGCGCCGCCGCCAGGCATTGCCGCCGACCGCCAGCGCGCCCAGCGTGTTGCCGTGGTAGCTCTGGCGTCGAGCAATGAAGTGCTGGCGCTGCGGCTGGCCGATCTCGACGAAGTACTGGCGCGCCATCTTCAGCGCCGCTTCGACGGCTTCTGAGCCACCGGAGACGAAATAGGCGTGGCTGGTGCCGGCCGGCGCCCGCGCCACCAGGTGGTCGGCCAGGCGTTCGGCGACCTCGGTCGTGAAGAAACTCGTGTGGGCGTAGGCCAGGCGGTCGATCTGCGCGTGCATCGCTGCCAGCACGTCGGGATGGCCATGGCCCAGGCAGGACACGGCGGCGCCCCCGCAGGCGTCCAGATAGGTCTTGCCCTGGGCGTCCTGCAGGGTCGCGCCGCGCCCTGACACGGCGCTTGGCAGTCCGTGTTGCAGCTGTCTGTGAAACACATGGGTCATTGCAGGATCTCCAAAGCGCGGCTGGCGGCCGGGCCGCGGGACTGGCGGCTCGGGGCCGGGCGCTCCCAGTAGGCGCGGGTGCGGCGCAGGTGCTCCTGCATCTGGCGCAGCCGGCGCTGGGCGTTGACGCCGCCGCGCACCGCCAGGGTGGCCACCAGCGCTTCGGCCAGCGCTTCGGCGCCGAGCGTCGACTGGAAGAAGGACGAGGTCGCGGTCTCGAACATCAGCACATGGGCGGCGCGGCGGGCGATCGGCGACAGCGCCGAGTCGGTCATCGCCACCACGGTGGCGAACTGGTCGAGCGCGAGCTGCACGCCCTCGACGGTCTGCCGGGTATAGGGGGCCTGGCTGATGGCGACCAGCACATCGTCGCGCTCCAGGCGCGTGATCTGGTCGGCCATGGTGCCGCCGAGGTCGTTGATGAGCACGCCATTGGCACCCAGCAAGCCGTAGACATAGTGCATGTGGAAGGCCACGCCGTGGCAGACCCGCATGCCCAGGAAGTAGACGTTGCGCGCCTTCAGCATCGCGTCGGCAGCGGCTTGCAGCCGCTCGGGCGGGTTCAGCGCCAGCACCGAGGCCACGTTGGCTTGCTGCAGCGCGTTGAGCTGGCTGGCAGCGCCGAGTTCGGCGGCCGGCCCGGCCTGCACCGGCGCCGCGTCGGGCAGGTGGCCGCCGAGCTGCTTCATGAAGGGTTGGCGCAAGGCCTCATAGCCTTCGAAGCCCAGGCGCTGGGCCAGCCGCGTCATCGTCGCCGGCGAGACGCCAGCCTGGCGCGCAGAGTTGCGCATCGAATGCAGCGCCAGCGCCGTGTGATGCTGTTGCAACCAGCGCGCCGCCCGCTGCAGCTCGGGGCTCAGCGAGTCAAAGGTGTGGTCTATCAGTTGCGAAACAGCGGTCGGGGTCATGGGGTTTCATTCAATGATTCAATCCAAGTGTTGCAAAAGCACGAAAAGGAGTCAAGTGTTGCATAGTCAGGGCAACGATGGCGGGCCCAGCCAGTCGCCCTTGCGGTCCCTTGAGTGGCGAGTGGCGAGTGGCACGCGGGAGCGGCGGGCACGCGCCGGCCGGTTGCAGGCGGACGCTGACCTATCATTCGCGGCGATGCGCCAGCGGTCGCCGGCGTGCACATCCCTGACTCCTGGCCGGCCTTGGCTGGCGTGATGACCATGGCCTCAGTCTCGACCCTGTCCTTGACCGGAATCTGCCTGGGCCTGCTGGCCGGCTGCGCCCAGTTGCCGACACCACCCGCCGCCGGCGCGGTGTTCACGCCCAACGCCAACCTCGTCGTGCAAGGCGTGCCGGCGATCCCGCAGGCGCTGGTCGACCGTGTGCAGCGCTACACCGACTTCCGCGGCCACGGCTTTGTCGACTGGCATCCGACCCGGCGCGAAATGCTGGTGACGCACCGCGCTGAAGGCGGCAGCACGACGCAGCTGTTTCTGCTGCGCGCCCCGCTGGCCGCGCCCGAGCCGCTGACCGATGGTGCCGAGCCGGTGCGCAGTGGTCGCTTCGAGCCCGTCGAAGGCCGCTACATCGTCTTTCCGCGCAGTCGCGGTGGTGACGAGGCCGACCAGTTGTACCGGCTCGACCTGGACGGCCGCCAGACCACGCTGCTGACCGACCCGACGCAGCGCCACAGCTTGATGGCCTGGCGCAAGCGCGCGGGCGAGATCATCTACAGCTCGGTGCCGCTGGACCGCACGGCGCAAGGCGGTTCGCGCGCCAGCATCGGCGTCAGCGTCTGGGCCGCCGACCCGCTGCAGCCGGCTGCCAAGCGCCTGGTCGCCGAACTGCCCGGGCCGGGCTGGTTCGGCGGTGAGGTGTCGCCCGACGAGAAACAGCTGGCGCTGACGCGCTATGTCTCCAACGCCGAATCCGAAGTCTGGCTGCTCGACCTGGCCAGCGGCCAGCGCCGCCAGCTGCTGCCGGCGGCCGGCGAAGCCAAAGCCTCGTTCTACGCCGGACGCTTCCACGCCGACGGCGCCGCGCTGCTGGCCACCAGCGACCGCGCTGGCGAGTTCCGCGAATTGCTGACGCTGGACCTGGCCAGCGGCCGCACACGCCGCGTCACCGGCCATGTGGCTTGGGATGTCGCCGGCGTCAGTGCCAGCGAAGACGGCCAGCTGCTGGCGGTGCAGTTCAATGTCGACGGCAGTGACGAGTTGCGCTTTTTCGACGGTCGCAGCCTGGCCGAACTGGCACCGCCCAAGCTGCCCCCGGGCAACGTCGGCAGCGCGGTGTTCGATGCCCGGCGCGGCGAGCTGGCGTTTTCGCTCAACGGCGCCCAAGGCCCGAGCCAGCTCTACACGCTGGCGCCGGCCAGCGGCCGCGTCGAGCAGTGGACGCGCGCGCATGCGCCGCCGGGCATCGACATGGCGCGCTTTGGCAACCAGCAGATCGTGCGCTGGAAAAGCTTCGACGGCCTGGCCGTCAGCGGCCTGCTCAACATGCCGCCGGCGCGTTTCAGCGGCAAGCGACCGGTGATCATCGAGATCCACGGCGGCCCGGCGGCGCAGGCCACGGTGGGCTTCATGGGGCGCTACAACTACTTGATCGACGAGCTCGGCGTGGCCGTCCTGCAGCCCAACGTGCGCGGCTCCAGTGGTTTCGGCAAGACCTTTCTGACGCTGGACGACGGCTTCAAGCGCGAAGACTCGGTGAAGGACATCGGCGCCTTGCTCGACTGGATCGCCCAGCAGCCCGGCCTGGATGCGTCGCGTGTGCTGGTGTCGGGCGGCAGCTACGGCGGCTACATGAGTCTGGCCGTGGGCGTGCATTACAGCGACCGCATCGCCGGCATCGTCGACGACGTCGGCATCTCGCACTTCGTCACCTTTCTGCGCAACACCGAGAGCTACCGGCGCGACCTGCGGCGGGTCGAATACGGCGACGAGCGTGACCCGGCGATGCACGACTTCCTGCACCGCATCTCGCCGCTGACGAATGCGGCCGAGATCCGCAAGCCGCTGTTCGTGGTGCAGGGCAAGAACGACCCGCGCGTGCCTTACACCGAGGCCGAGCAGATCGTCGAGCGGGTGCGCGGCAACGGCACGCCGGTCTGGTACCTGCGCGCGGAGAACGAAGGCCACGGCTTCGCGCGCAAGGAGAACGCCGACTTCCGCTTCTACGCGCTGGTGCGCTTCATCGAGACCGTGCTGCTGAAGTGAACCGCGCCGGCTACATGCCGGCGTAGTTCGGCCCGCCGCCGCCTTCGGGCGTGACCCAGACGATGTTCTGTGTCGGGTCCTTGATGTCGCAGGTCTTGCAGTGCACGCAGTTCTGGGCGTTGATCTGCAGCCGGTCGGCGCCGCCGTCGTCCTTGACGAACTCGGAGACGCCGGCCGGGCAGTAGCGGCTCTCGGGGCCGGCGTACAGCGCCAGGTTGGTC
>JAUYAJ010000389.1 GCA_030693565.1 Rubrivivax sp. | reverse complement strand
CGGGGGATGCCTTCAGCCTGGGTGCCAGGTGCGCCCAGGTTCGCGTTAGTTCGTCGACCACGAAGTCGGAGACGCCAGGTCGAAGGCGCCGGAGCGCCAGGCCTTGACCAGGCGCGACGGCGGTCCGCCCGGAAACAGCAGGCCCGAAGCCAGCACGTTGGTGTCGAGCACCAGCCGCATGGTGGTGCTCAGCGAGTGGCTCCTGTTTTCGGCTTCGGGCTCTTGCTGCCCGTCTTGCTTCGAGGCTTTGTGCCTTCAGATGGACGCGGGGCCGCGACCGCGCTGCGGTTGCGCTTGGAAGCCTGGCTCGCTGTTGCCGGCAAGGCAGGCAGGCGCCCGGCGGCGCGCCAGGCGTCACCGGTCTCGCGGCGTGCGCGTGCAGTGGCTTGCTCGATTTCGGCCAGTGCCAGGTCTTCCGGCACACCCTCATACGTCTTTTCCAGTCTGTCGCACAGTGCGTCGAAACGATCCTGCATGCGCCGAATCCGCTCGAACAGGCGCGCATCGATCAGGGCCGCCACGGGCTTGCCATCTTTCTTGATCACGATGCTGTCGTTGCGGTACTGCACGATGTTGAGCATCTCGCCCAGGTTCTGGCGGAAGGCGACGGCGTTGGTTTCAGTGATCATGACCAGCTCCATTGACCGATATGGTCAATATGGTTCAGGTTATCACGATAGGGATCCGAAATCCTCTATTCCGCCGCGCAAGTGAGGAAAGACCTTGGCCTGGACGATTGATTACACCGCGACGGCCAAGAAGCAGCTTCGCAAGCTCGACAGCCTGGTCGCGCGGCACGGGCAAGGCGCTGACCGGACCCATGTTCGGCGCCTACTGGCGCTATCGTGTCGGTGACTGTCGAGTCATCTGCGACATTCAGGACGGCGCGCTTCGTGTACTGGTGGTCCAGATCGGCGATCGAGGCAAGGTCTACAGGTGAGCGCCAACGCATCGCCATCGCCCGGGCGCTGGCCGTGCAGCCCCAACTGATCGTCTGCGACGCGCCGACTTCGGCCCTGGAAGTCAGCGTGCAGGCGCAGATCCTCGACCTGCTCGAACAATTGCAGCGCGAACTCGGCCTGTCCTACCTGTTCATCACCCACAACATCGGCGTTGTCGAGACCATTGCCGACCAGGTGGCGGTGATGAACCGGGGCCGGATCGCGGAGCAGGGTGCGTGCGACGCCGTGCTGGGGACGCCGCAAGCGCCCTACACGCGCGAATTGCTGGCGGCGGTGCCGCGACTGGCCAGCGCCTGACGGGACTGGCCGGCGCCGGCACGGCGCCAAGCTGTTGTTTGAGCCCAACGAGGTTGGCACCATCAACCTCAGTGGAAACCCTTTGTCGGAGGTCGCCAAGCCCTCGGCACCTGCTTCGGGCGCAGCCGGGCCAACAGCCTCAAACAGCAGGTAAATCAAGGCTTTCCGGGCTTTGCCCTGGCGCGCAGGCGTAGCGGCCCGCTTCGATCGCCGGGCCTGTCATGGATTCCCCGAGGGCTGCCGCTGCGAAGCAAGCGATGACAATCCCGTCACATGTTTCGGCAGGCTGGAAACGACCCGTTCACAAACCCGGGGCGCGACCGGCACCCGGGGCACGGTCTACCCGGCAATCTTCTACTCAGGAGTGTGGTTCTTATGTTCAAAAAATCGAAAGTCTGCACCGGCGTGCTCGTCGCGCTGGGCGGCGTCATGGCGCTTGGCGCGCTACCGGTGTTTGCCCAGTCGGGCAGCACGGTCCAGATCACGGGCTCGCGGATCTTCCGCGCCGACCTCATCGGCAGCACGCCGGTGGTGTCGATCGGCCTGGAGACCATGGGCAACATGGGCATGGAGAACTTCGCCGACATGGCGACTCAGCTGCCCCAGTTCGCGCCAGCCTTCGCTGCCTCGCGCACCCAGTCGACCTTCTCCGGCGTCGCTTCGTCGGGTCTGAACCTGGTCAACCTGCGCAACCTGGGTTCGGGTCGTTCGCTGGTGCTGATCAACGGTCGCCGCGCTGCTGGCGGCACCTCGACCTCGACGGCGGTTGACTTCAACAACATCCCGGTCGCCAACATCGAGACCATCGAGATCATCACCGGCGGCGCGTCGGCGGTGTACGGCTCTGATGCTGTCGCGGGTGTCGTCAACATCATCACGAAGAAGAACTTCGAAGGTGTTGAAGTCGGTCTTGGCTACGGCGAGACCAACCAGGGCGACAACAAGAACCCGACCGCCCACATCATGGTCGGTGGCAAGTTCGGCGACCGCGGCCGCGGCCTGCTGACGATGCAGTTCGACAAGCAAGGTCAGGTCAGCTGCAAAGACCGTTATGTCTGCGCCGAAGACTTCTTCTGGGGCAGCCCGGCCACGCAATTGCGCGGCCCGAACGCCTACTCCGGCGTCGGCCTGGGCGGCCGCTTCTTCGTCGGTGGCGCCAACTACACGCGTCGCAACGGCAGTTTCACCGATGCCAACGGCGCGTTGATCCCATTCGCCGTCGCGATCGACGGCTACAACCGCAACGCTGACCGCGACATCGCGATCCCGACCAAGCGCGTCGTCGCCGCTGCCGAAGCCGAATGGGCGATCACCAAGGGCATCAAGGCCTTCGGTGAATTCAACTACGGCGAAACGAGCATCGACTCGAAGTTCGAAGGCCATCCGTTCCAGTCGCAGGCTGCTGGCAGCCTGTACGGCACGCTGCAGGCCACGATTCCGATGAGCAACCCGTACATCCCGGCGGCGCTGCGGACTGCGATCAACACCCACAACGCCCTGCCGGCGAATGCTGCGGCGCAGATCACCGAGATCACCTGGTGGCAGCGCTTCAATGACGCTGGTGGTGCCCGTGGTGCCCAGAGCGACCGCCGCATGATGCGCGCGGTGGCTGGCGTCAAGGGCGAGCTGCCGTCGCTGGGCGGCGTGGGTCGCGACTGGCGCTGGGAGCTGTCGCATGTTGTGGGCCGCACGACGGTCAACCTCAACACCGAAGGCCTGGTCAACACCGCAAACCTGTACAACGGTCTGCGCGTCGAAGCCGATCCGGCCAACGCCGGTCAGTTCCGCTGCGTCGACGCTGCTGCACGTTCACAGGGCTGCGTGCCGATCAATCCGTTTGCCGACTACAACGCGGCAATGCAGAAGGCGCTGCGCATCGGCTCGATGGCCATCGGCACCAGCTCGATGAACGACACCATCGCCACCCTGGCCGGCACCTTGGCCGACCTGCCGGCAGGTTCGCTGCGCACCGTCATTGGCGCCGAGCAGCGCACCTTCTCGGGCTACCTGGACCGTGACGTCGTCGTCAACAACGCGCTGGCCACGGGCAACCAGATCAGCGACACCGACTTCGCCAAGGCGACGACGAAAGAAGTCTTCGCCGAAGTGCTGGTGCCGTTGCTGGCCGACAAGCCGGGCGCGCGCGCACTGAACTTCGAAGGTGCGGTGCGCCGTTCCAGCACCGAGAAGTCGAGCTACAACACCTGGTCCTTCGGTGGTGACTGGGAGCCGATCAAGGACCTGCGCATCCGCGCCAAGCAAGCCAAGTCGGTTCGGGCCCCGTTGCCGGGCGAGTTGTCGGGCATCGGCCTGACCGCCGGTGTCATCAACGACCCCTGCACGGCAGCGCGTCGCAACGCGAGCACGATTCGCGCCGCGAACTGCCTGGCCGATGGCGTGCCGGCGAACTACGCGCCGCCGGTGGTGGTGGAGCAGAGCGTCAGCGGCCAGTCGGGCGGCAACGCCAACCTGAACCCCGAAGAAGGCACCACGCTGACCTACGGTCTGGTGTGGACGCCGTCGGCGGTGAAGGGCTTCTCGTTGACGGTGGATCGTTTCCAGATCGACATCGAAGGCATCATCACCACGGTGGGCCGCCAGATTGCTGTCGACAAGTGCTATGACACCGCCGAGCGCCTGTTCTGCGGCTCCAAGACCCGCGGCACCAACCCGGTGTTGCCGGGCGCCACCTGGGTGCTGAAGACTGTTGACGAGCAGTTGCAGAACGTCGCGACGATGAACATCGCCGGTGTTGACGTCGACGCCAAGTACGGCTTCAAGCTCCCGCAAGGCTATGGCCAGATGGACTTGGGTGCGATGTTCACGGTGTACGACAAGGCCACGCTGCTGCCGATCGCCGGTTCCGCACCGATCAACCTGCTGGGCCAGGCGGGCGGTTCGACCAGTGACCAGGGCTATGTCAAGTTCACCGCCAACGCCAACATCGGCTGGCGCTGGAACAAGTTCAAGACGAACTGGAACATGCGTCACATCGGCGCGGCCGACATGGCGGTCAACTCGACGCAGAACGGCTTCCCGAAGGTCGGCGCCCACACGTACCACAACATCCGCGTCGGCTACGAAGTCCGCAAGGACAGCGAAATCTTCGCCGGCATCACCAACCTGCTCGACAAGAAGCCGCCAATCTTCGCATCGGGCACGTCGGGTACGCAGGCGTTGGACACCGTGCCGGGCTACTACGATCCGTTCGGTCGTTCGTGGTTCGTCGGTGCACGCATGAAGTTCTGATCTGATTCAGAGCTGAACCAAAGCAAAGCGAGGCGGGTAACCGCCTCGCTTTTTTTATGGTCCGATGCAAAGGGTTTTTACCGGGTATGACCCCATCGTTCACTCGGAGAATGCCTGCACGTGCCGGGTCAGCGCGCCACCAGAACCAGTTCGAGTTCGACGGCGTTGCGCTCGGGTGTGTCGTCAACCTTTCTGGAGGGATTGAATCATGTTCAAACAACGTCAAGTCGCGCGAGCGGCGTGGCTCATTGCCTGCGGGCTCAGCGCAGTGCCGGTACTGGTTCAGGCGCAGGCCAATCAGCGCGTCGAAGTGACTGGTTCGTCGATCAAGCGTGTCGATGCCGAGTCGGCCTTGCCCGTGACCATCATCAAAGTCGAAGAGCTGACGCGGCAAGGGGTGATGACCGCCGAACAGGCGCTGGGTCGAATCGCTGCCATCCAGTCGAATTTCGGAGCCAGCGCCTCCATCGGCGGTACGACGGGTGGCAAGGCGGAGGCCGACCTTCGCGGCCTGAGCGGCCCGACGGGGAGCAATGCCAACAAGACGCTGGTGCTGCTCAACGGTCGCCGCTTGGCCAATCACGCGTTCGACGCCGCTGCGGTCGACCTCAACGCGATTCCATTGGCCGCTGTCGACCGCATTGAAGTGCTGCGCGACGGTGCCTCCTCGGTCTATGGCAGCGATGCGATTGGTGGCGTCATCAATTTCATCACCAAGCGGGAACTGGTTGGCCTGGAGATCTCTGCGCAAACGCAAAAACCTGCCAAGTCGGGTGGTGGTGATACGCAGCGCGTCAGCTTGGCGGGGGGCATTGGATCGCTCAGCAAGGACGGATTCAATCTGCAGGCATCCATCGATTGGCGCAGGCAGAATGTGTTGACGGCACTTGAGCGGAACTTCTCCAAGACCGGCGTGGTCGGTGGTGCAATATCTGCCGGGACGAGTGGCACGAGTTTTCCTGGCGACGTCGGTGGATTCGAGCCGACGCTACCGAACTGCGCGCCGCCGCTGTCGATCCCGAACGAAGCCAAGACCTCCTGCCGCTACGACTTCGTCGGCGCGATTGACACCATTCCGCAGAACGAACAAGTCACGGGCATATTGCGTGGCACGCTGATTCTTGACAAGAACCATACGGCGACATTCGAGCATCTGAACGCCAACAACAAGGCCACTTCGCGAGTTGCAGCTGCGCCGACCACCTCGTCGATTCTGCGCAGCAGCCCGTATTGGCCCGCAGGAGCCGTGCCGCAAACGGAAGTGCCCGCTGGCGGCGGCGCACCGGTTCCACGCGACTTTGATCCCAATACGCCCGGTGTACAGCCAGGCAGTGCGGTCAACTGGCGGCAAGTGCCTGCCGGCAAGCGCACCAGCGGGGATGACACGTCGACGCAACGGACGACCTTGTCGCTTGAGGGCCTGGTTAGCGGCTGGGATTACAAGGCTGCGCTTGGCAACACGCGCAACAAGAGTGAGGCCTCGGTCAAGCGTGGCTATGTGAACGACTCGATGATTCGCGCCGGAGTGCTTGCGGGCGTCATCAATCCGTTGGGTGATCAAACTGGCGCGGGGCAGTCGGCGATCGACGCGGCGCAAGTGATCGCACCGACCCAGATCGGCACCAACAGCGTCAAGTTTGCAGACGTCAGCGCCAGCGCCGAAGTGATGAAACTTCCCGCTGGCACGGCGATGTTGGCCATTGGCGCCGAGTTCCGCAGCGAGCGGTCGTCCTTTGAGGCGCTTCCCATCACGGCCCAACTGGGCAGTTTGGGCATCGACCCCGACAGCGACACGTCGGGCAGCCGAAAGATCAGCGCCGCCTACGTGGAGCTGAATCTGCCGCTGGCCAAGAACCTCGACATGACCTTGGCTGCACGCACGGACCGGTACAACGACGTCGGCAACACGTTCAACCCCAAAGTCAGCCTCCGCTACCAACCGTCCCGTGACCTGCTGTTCCGGGGGTCGGCCAATACCGGGTTCCGTGCACCGACGCTTTACGAGCTTCACCAGCCGCAAGCGTTGTCCTTCACCACCGACAGCTATAACGATCCGCTGTTGTGCCCAGGTGGCAACGCTGTCGCTGGCGCGTCCGCAGGCGTCGTCTGCGATCAGCAGGTGCTTCAGCGGACTGTGGGCCCGACGGGCAATGGCAAGTCGGTGTCGTCGCTGGAGCCGGAGAAAGCCAAGGCCATGGGGTTCGGGATGGTGTTCCAGTTGAATCCGTCCACCAGTGTCGGCATTGACCTCTGGCGCCTGAGCATCAAGAACCTGGTGAGCGGCCTTCCAGAGCAGGAGATCTTCTCCAGCAATGCCAAGTACGCTTCGCGGTTCGTGCGCTGCAGCCAACTGCCGGCGGGTCCGCTTGCCGGCGGCCTGGACCGGACCGATGCCGACGTCTGCACGAACTACCCGTCCTTCGATCCGATCGCCTACATTGACTCGCCGACTGAGAACCTTGGCGAGTTGCGGACCAACGGCGTCGACCTGTCGGTCAACTGGCGGTCGCTCGCTTCGCCAATGGGCCGCTTCAGTGTCGGGATGGATGGCACCTACGTCACCAAGTTCGACTATCAGCGCGAGCGCGGCGGCCGCTTCATCAACGCCGTGGGCCGGTATTCGGACAGTGCCCCGGTGTTCCGTTGGCAGCATGTGTTGGTTGGCAACTGGACCATTGGCCCATGGTCGACCACGCTGGCGCAGCGGTTCAAGAGCGGCTACGTCGATCAGGATGGTGTCAATCAGGTCGGCAGCTATTCGCTGGTCGATCTGGGTGTCACCTGGACCGGGATCAAGCGCTTGACGCTCACTGCAGGTGTCAACAACGTGCTGGACACGAATCCGCCGGTGACCGGTCAAACCAACACGTTCCAGCGTGGTTACGACCCTCGGTTCACCGATCCGATCGGTCGCAGTTACATGGTGCGTGCCTCGTACAAGTTCTTCTGAACTTGAACAGGTAGCTCAGCCGGGGAGGCCGACTTCCCCGGCTGGCCTGATCTGCGTGCCGGTTCGCGCAGGCAGTTTGCTGATGCCTGGAACAGTGGGCTCGCAGTGCCATCTGGCACTGCGAGCCCTTTCGCTTGATGGCCTGTTGACGCTTACTTCGGCGCCAGCCGAATCGCCCCATCGAGCCGGATCACTTCGCCGTTGAGCATCTCGTTCTCGATGATCTGGCGCACCAGCTTGGCGTAGTCGGCCGGGGTGCCCAGGCGGCTCGGGAAGGGCACGCCGGCGGCGAGTGCGTCCTGCACCTCCTGCGGCATGCCGAACAGCATCGGCGTGCCGAAGATGCCCGGCGCGATGGTCATGTTGCGGATCCCGTTGCGCGCCAGGTCGCGTGCGATCGGCAGTGTCATGCCGACGATGCCGCCCTTGCTTGCGCTGTAGGCGGCCTGGCCGATCTGGCCGTCGTAGGCGGCCACGCTGGCGGTGCTGATCAGCACGCCGCGCTCACCCGTCGCTTCGGGCGCATTCTTCGCCATCGCGTCGGCGGCCAGGCGGATCATGTTGAAGCTGCCGACCAGGTTGACGTTGATGACCTTGGCATAGGCGGCCAGCGGGTGCGGGCCGTCCTTGCCGACGGTCTTGACACCGATCGCGATGCCGGCGCAATTGACCAGGCCCACCAGCTTGCCCAGTTCGACGGCGCGCGCCACCGCGGCCTGGCCGTCGGCCTCCTGGCTCACGTCACAACGCACGAAGGCGCCGCCGAGTTCGCGCGCCAGCGCCTCGCCTTTGTCCACCTGCAGGTCGGCGACGACGACCTTGCCGCCTTGGTCGGCGAGCATGCGCGCCGTGCCTTCGCCCAGGCCCGATGCGCCGCCGGTGACGATGAAGACCTTGCCTGCGATTTCCATGAACTGCTCCTGTCGTTGGGTGGTTGATGACGTGGCCGCCATTGTCGACCATGAAAAAAGCCACCCGGCAGGGTGGCCCGTGAGACGGCGCGGCGGTTCAGCTCAGTGCGGCCAGCGCGCGCGCGGTGATCTCGTCGACCGTGCCGCTGCCATTGATGCGGCGGTAGCGCGGTGCCTTCGCGTCGCCGGTGGCAGCCCAGGCCGAGTAGTAGTCGACCAGCGGCCTTGTCTGGCTCTGGTAGACCTCGAGCCGCTTGCGCACGGTTTCTTCCTTGTCGTCGTCGCGCTGGATCAAGGCCTCGCCAGTGGCGTCGTCCACGCCCTCGACCTTTGGCGGATTGAACTTGAGGTGGTAGCTGCGGCCCGATCCCGGGTGGACGCGGCGGCCGCTCATGCGCTCGATGATGGCGCTGTCGGGGACGTCGATTTCCAGCACCACGTCCAGCGGCACGCCGGCGGTCTTCATGGCGTCGGCCTGCGGAATGGTGCGCGGAAAGCCGTCGAACAAAAAGCCGTTGACGCAGTCAGGCTCGGCCAGGCGCTCCTTGACCAGGCCGATGATGATGTCGTCGCTGACCAGGGCGCCGCTGTCCATCACCTTCTTGGCCGCCAGCCCCAGCGGCGTGCCGGCCTTGACGGCTGCACGCAGCATGTCGCCGGTGGAGATTTGCGGAATGCCGAATTTGCGGCAGATGTGCGCGGCTTGCGTGCCTTTGCCGGCACCCGGCGCTCCCAACAGGATCAGTCTCATCGGCGTCCTCGACGTTCTTTGCAAGGGATGCGGCCAGCGTCTAACGCGCCGGCTCGTCTTGAATCGACATTATCACGCCCAGCCCTGCATTGGGCTGACGGCGCCAAAGGCTCAGGCCAGCAGCGCGCGCACCCGGGCCAGGTCGGCCGGCGTGTCGACCCCAATGCCCGGCGCTTCGCCCGTCACGTGCACGGCAATGCGCTCACCATGCCAGAGCACACGCAATTGCTCCAGCGCCTCGATGCGTTCCAGCGGCGCTGGTGCCAGCTTCGGAAAGCGGCGCAGAAAACCGGCGCGATAGCCATAGAGCCCGAGATGACGCAGCGGCGCTGGATTTGGCAGCGCCGCACTGTCGCCCGCCGGCGCGTCCCGCCACCAAGGCAGCGGGGCGCGGCTGAAATAAAGCGCGCGGCCGGCGGCGTCGAGCACCACCTTGACAACGTTCGGGTTCAGGTAGTCGGCATGCTCGTCGATGGCGTGGGCCACGGTGCTCATCACGCAGTCGGGGCGCTCGGCCAGCAGTTCGGCGCAGCGGCGGATCAGCGCCGGCGCGATCAGCGGCTCGTCGCCCTGGACGTTGACGATGGCGTCGTCGCCATCCAGCCCGAGTTGTTCGCAGGCTTCGGCCAGGCGGTCGCTGCCGCTGGCGTGGTCGCTGCGCGTCAGCAGCGCGGCCACGCCATGGGCTTTGCAGGCGTCGATGATGCGGCCGTCGTCGGCGGCGACGACGACGCGCAGCGCACCGGCCCGACTGGCTTGCTGCGCCACCCGCACCACCATCGGCAGGCCGGCGATGTCGAGCAGCGGTTTGTCCGGCAGCCGGCTCGACGCCATGCGGGCCGGGATCAGCACCGTGAAGATCACGGCGCGGGTGTATCCAGGCTGCGCGCTTCGCTTTCCAGCATCACCGGGATGCCGTCGCGCACCGGGAAGGCCAGGCGGTCGGCCGGGCAGACCAGTTCGGCAGGTCGGTTGTCGCCGGCGCGCACCAGTTCCAGCGGCCCTTTGCAGAGCGGGCAGACCAGCAGGTTGACGAGGCGGTGGTCGAGGGTCATGGCGGGGGCCGGGTTGCGGGCGCGGGGCCGAGTCGGTGGAGCAGGGCGCCAACGAAGTCGGGCGGCAGTTCGAAGTCTAGCCCGACGACCCAGACGCGCGCACCACCGACCTGCTGCGGCCCCAGCTTGACGGCGTCTTTCTCGGTGGTGACGAGCTCGGTGGTGCCCGCCGGCCAGGCGGCTTTGGCGTGGTCGTGGTGGTCGGCCAGCGGCAGCCGTTCGATGTTCAGGCCGGCGGCTTCGAGCATGGCGAAGAAGCGCTCGGGCGCTGCAATGCCGGCCATCGCCAGCAGGCGGCGCCCGCGCAGCGCGGCCAGCGGCTGGGCGGCGTCGCTGCGGCCGGCCCACCAGTCGGCCAGCGCCA
>JAUYAJ010000386.1 GCA_030693565.1 Rubrivivax sp. | reverse complement strand
TGCGCGCCGCCTTCGAGACCTTGGCCGAAGACGTGCGCTGCGTGCTGCTCAGCGGCAATGGCGAGCATTTCTGCGCCGGCCTGGACCTCTCGGAACTGGCCGAGCGCAGTACCTTTGAAGGTGTTGCCCACTCGCGCATGTGGCACGCGGCGCTGGACCAGATGCAATACGCCCGCGTGCCGGTGGTCGCGGTGCTGCACGGCGCTGTCGTCGGCGGCGGGCTCGAGGTGGCATGCGCGGCCCATCTGCGCGTGGCCGAGCGCAGCGCTTTCTACGCCTTGCCCGAAGGCCAGCGCGGCCTGTTCGTCGGCGGCGGCGGCTCGGTGCGGGTGCCGCGGCTGATTGGCGTGGCGCGCATGGCCGACATGATGCTCACCGGCCGCGTGCTCGACGCCGACGAAGGCCAGCAACTCGGCTTGTCGACCTACCTGGTGGACGACGGCGAAGGCCTGGCCAAGGGGCGGGCGCTGGCGCACAAGATCGCCGCCAATGCGCCGGTGACCAACTTCGCCATCGTCCAGGCGCTGCCGCGCATCGCTGATGCGGCGCCGGCCGACGGCTTGTTCATGGAGTCGCTGGTGGCGGCCATCGCCCAGGGCGAGCCGGCCGCCAAGGAGCGCATGCGCGCTTTCCTCGACAAGCGTGCTGGCAAGGTGGCCAAATCGTGAGCGCCGCCGCCCGCTACCGCGACGCCAAGGTCGGCGCCTGCCTGCAGTCGAAGGTCCAGGCGCGCGCTGACGGCAGCGTCGTCCTGCGTGCCACCGAGGTGCTGGACAACTACCCGGCGCGGCTGACCGACCGCCTGGAGCATTTCGCCGCCGTCGCCCCGGATCGCGACTTCGCCTGCCGCCGCGGCGAGGGCGGCGCCTGGCAGCGCATCACCTACGCGCAGATGCTGGCGCGTGTGCAGCGCCTGGGCCAGGCGCTGGCCGGGCGCGACTTGTCGGCGCAGCGGCCGATCGCCATCCTGTCGGGCAACGACCTCGAACACCTGACGCTGACGCTGGCGGCGATGTGGGTCGGGGTGCCGTTCGCGCCGGTGTCGCCGGCTTATTCGACGCTGTCGCAGGACTTCGGCAAGCTGCGCCACATTCTGGCCACGCTGACGCCGGGTCTGGTCTTTGCCAGCGATGGCCAGGCTTACGGCGCGGCCATCGCTGCCTGCGTCGGCGCCGATGTCGAGGTCGTGCTGAGCAATGGCGCGCGGCCACTGGCAGGCCGCGCGAGCACGCCGTTCGACAGCCTGCTGGCCCACGAGCCCGGCGCCGCCGCGGCAGCGGCCCATGCGCAGGTGGGCGCCGACACCATCGCCAAGTTCCTCTTCACCTCGGGTTCGACCAAGCAGCCCAAGGGCGTCATCAACACCCAGCGCATGCTGTGCAGCAACCTGCAGATGATCCGCCAGTGCCTGGCCTTCCTGGCCGAGACGCCGCCGGTGCTGGTCGACTGGCTGCCCTGGAACCACACCTTCGGCGGCAATCACAACATCGGCATCACGCTGTACAACGGCGGCACGCTCTACCTGGACGACGGCAAGCCGACACCCAAAGGCATTGCCGAGACGCTGCGCAACCTGCGCGAGATCGCGCCTACGCTCTACTTCAACGTGCCCAAGGGTTTCGAGGAAATCGCCCGCGCGATGGACGGTGACGAGGCGCTGCGGCGCACGCTGTTCTCGCGCGTCCAGGCCTTCATGTATGCCGGCGCCGGGCTGTCGCAGGCGGTCTGGGACCAGATCGACCGCCATGCCGAGGCCAGCGTCGGCGAGCGCATCTGCATGTTCACCGGTCTGGGCATGACGGAGACCGCGCCGGCCTGCACCTTTGCCGTCGGCACCGCGGTGCGTTCGGGTCATATCGGCCTGCCGCTGCCCGGCGTCGACGTCAAGCTGGTGCCGCTGGACGGCAAGCTGGAGATCCGCTTTCGCGGCCCCAACGTGATGCCGGGCTACTGGCGCGCGCCCGCCGAGACTGCCGCCGCCTTCGACGACGAAGGCTATTACCGCACCGGCGACGCCGCCGTCTTCATCGACGCCGGCGACCCCGGCCGCGGCCTGGCCTTCGACGGCCGCATCGCCGAGGACTTCAAGCTTTCCAGCGGCACTTTCGTCAGCGTCGGCCCGCTGCGCGCCCGCGTCATCCAGGCCGGCGACCCGCTGGTCCAGGACGCGGTGGTGGCCGGCATCGACCGCGACGACATCGGCCTGCTGATCCTGCCCCGGCTCGACGACATGCGGCGCCACTTCAGCCTGCCCGCCGACTGGGACGCGGCGCGCCTGCTGGCCGAGCCGCCGGTGCGCGCCTTCTTCCAGGCGTTGCTCGACCGCCTGTGGCGCGAAGGCACGGGCAGCGCCAACCGGCCGGCGCGCGCCATGCTGCTGGTCGAGCCACCGTCGATCGACCGCGGCGAGGTCACCGACAAAGGCTCGATCAACCAGCGCGCTGTGCTCGCGCACCGCGCCGAGCTGGTGGCGCGGCTGTACGCCGGCAAGGCCGACGCCGAGGTCTTGCTGCCGAGCCCGGACTGATGGCGACATCAAACCGGCCGGTGGTCAACCCGGGGGCCGGCGCCGCACTCGACAGCGCCGGTGTCCAGCACCTGCTGGGCTTTCGCCTGGCGATGGTCGACGTGCAGGCGCGGCGCATCTTTCAGCGTCACATCGGCGCGCCCTTCAAGCTGCGGCCGGTCGAGTTCACGCTGCTGGCGCTGCTGCTGGGCAATGTTGCCGCCGCGCCCAAGCAGATCAGCCAGACCTTGCAGATGCCGCCGCCCAATGTCAGCGTGCTGCTCGACCGCCTGGCCGAACGCGGGCTGGTGCAGCGCCAGCGCAGCCCGACCGACGGCCGCGCCTGGCAGATCACGCTCACCGCGGCCGGCAGCGAGCTGGCACAGCGCGCCCATGCGATCTCGCTGACGATGGAAAGCGGCCTGCTGGCCGCGCTGTCGCCCGGTGAACGTGCGCTGCTGCAGGAGTTGCTGGCCAAGCTGGGGCGCGGGGCGGCGGACGAAGCCGCGGGCTGAGGCGCTGACGCCGTCTCAGCCCGGCGGCCGCCGCGGCAGCCGCGCGGCGTCGTCGCCCAGGTCCCAGAACAGCCCGGCCATCAGTTGCAGCGCTTCGCGCACCACCGGCTTGAGCAGGTGTTCGTCGGGCGCATGCTGGCTGCAGGCCGGGTAGCTGTGCGGCAGCCAGACGGTGGGCAGGCCCAGGATGTCGGCAAAGACGTCGTTGGGCAGCGAGCCGCCCAGGTTGGGCAGCAGCACCGGCGCCTGACCGGTGCTGCGCTGCACCGAGTCCAGCGCCCAGACCACCCAGGGGTTGTCGGGGTCGAGCCGGGTTGCCGCCATCACCGTCGCCTCGCCGACCTCGACATCGCCGAAGTCGTGCGCGGCCAGGTGGGCCTGAACATGCTCGCGCAGTGGCGCGACGTCGGTGCCGACGACGAAGCGCATGTGCATCTGCGCTTTCGCGTTCGCCGGGATCGCGTTGATCGGGTGGTCGGGGTTGCCGGTGCGGTAAGCCAGCACTTCGAGCGTGTTCCAGGCGAACACACGCTCGGCCGGCGTCAGCCCGGGCTCGCCCCAGTCGGCGTCGACCGCGGGGTCGCCAGGGCCGCCGCCGACGGCCAGGCCGGCCAGCGCGGCGCGCACGCTGGCCGGGATCGGCGGTGGGCGCAGCGCATCGACGAGGATGCGGCCGCGGCCGTCGACCAGGCTGGCGATGGTGTTCGCCAGCACCGTGCCCGGGTTGCGCAGCAAGCCGCCCCAGTTGCCCGAATGGTGGGCGCCTTCGCGCAGCGCCAGGCTGAGCTCGAAATTGGCAACGCCGCGCGAGCCCAGGAAGAGCGTCGGCCGCTCGGCGTGCAGCCGCGGGCCGTCGCTGGCGATCAGCACGTCGGCGGCCAGCGCCACGCGCTGCGCGCTGCAGAACTCGGCCAGCCCGGGCGAGCCGGTTTCTTCGCCGGTCTCGATCAACCACTTGACGTTGAAGCCGAGCCGGCCGCCGCGCGCCTGCAACACCTGCGCCAGCGCGGCGATGTTGATGCTGTGCTGGCCTTTGTTGTCGGCGGTGCCGCGGCCGTAGAGCTTGTCGCCGTCGGCGGCCAGCAGCCACGGCCCCTGGCCCTTCGTCCACGACTTGTCCTGGCCGCGGATGACGTCGCCATGGCCGTACATCAGCACCGTGGGCAGGGCAGCGTCCTCGTGCCGGGTCGCGACCAGCAGCGGGCCGTAGGGCGGCACCGGGTTGGCGTGGATCGAACAGTCGAAGCCGAGCGCCGCCAGCGTCGGCGCCATCTCATTGGCCAGATAGGCTTGCAGCGCCGGGCCCGAGGCCGGGTCCTGGCTTTCACTGCGGATGGCGACCCGGCGCGCCAGGTCGCGCACGAAGTCGCCGCTGTCGAAGTGCGCCGCCGCCAGCGCCAGCGCGGCCACGCGCGAGCTCATTCCTCGGACTTGGCCAGCAGCGTGAAGTGTTCGACCTGGGGCGGCGCGGCGAAGAACGGGCCGACGATGGCGCGCCACTCGGCGAACAGCGGCCCGCCGCGGAAATGCACGGTGTGGTCTTCCAGGGTGTCCCAGAACACCATCAGCACATAGCGTTCCGGGCTTTCGATGCCTTTGTTGACCTTCCAGCCCTGGAAGCCCTGAGCGCGCGCAATGATGGTGTTCAGGCCGCGCTGGATGGCCTCGTCGAAAGCGGCCTGCTGGCCGGGCTGGATGCGGATGTCGGCGACTTCAAGGATCACGGGCTGCTCCGGGGTTGTCAGGTAGGGGAGTCTAGGGCGACCGCGCCAGCGGCGCAGGCCGCGCAGATGCAGGCATTGCCGCGCTGCGCTGCGGGCACGCGGGCCAGCAACTCGGGGCTGAAGCGTGCGCTCTGGCACCAGCAAGGCTGGTCGAAGTTGCCGCACTGCGCCGGCACGCAGGCATTGGGGCCGCCGCACAACGGGCAGGTGGAGGCAGGCAGCGGCGCTGCAGGCGTGTCGGCAGTCATCGGTGTCAGGGGCGCCCCGCAGCGTACTGCACCAGCTGCAACTGGTTGCCGGCGGGGTCGGCAAAGGTTGCCAGCCAGCCGCCCCAGAACTGCAGCTCCGGCGCGCCGGTGAAAACGACGCCGGCAGCCTTCAGGCGCGCCGCTTCGGTCTGGATGTCGTCGACGGCAAACGAGACGCCGGCAAAGCGCCCGACCAGCGCGCGGTCATCGGCGGTGGCATCGGTGGCGACGGTCTCGACGATGAGGTCGATGCCGGCGCTCTTGAAAGCGGCAAAGCCGTGCGCCGGGTCGCTGGCCACGCGCTGCAGGCCCAGCGTGTCGGTGTAAAAGGCCTGCGCATTGCCGAGGTCGTCGACGAACAAGCGGATGGCGGCCAGTTTCATGGTCGGGGTACTCCTTGCAAAAGCTTTCAGCTGCGGCCGCCGATGGCGGCAACGACGAACAGCCCGATCACGCACAGCATGCCCAGCCGCCAGGCGTGGCTGCGCCAGATCGGCTTGTCAGCGATGTAGCAAGCGGCGTGCGCCGCGCGCAGGGCGATGAAGGCCAGCGCCAGTGCGTCGACGGGCGTGCGCGGCGCCTGGACGAACTCGGCGATCAGCACCGCGGCGGCAAAACCCGGCACGGCCTCGAAGGCGTTCAGGTGCGCCAGGTGGGCGCGCCGCTGCCAGCCCAGCAGCTGGTCGCTGTAGGCGCGCGGGTCGTCCATGTAGTCGGCGCGCCGGGCCTGCGAGCGCGCCGCCACCGACAGCAGATAAGGCGCCAGCACGGCCACCAGCACGCACCACATGGCCATCGTCATCGCGCCGCGCCTTGCCGCAGCGCGGCGTATTGATCGGCGCGCGCGACGTCGCCGCGGCTGCGGTGCAGCAGTTCGAGCTCGGCGAACACATGGGGGTCGGGGGCGCCGGCGGCGGCGCTCTCACGTTCCAGCCGCTGCTGCAGCGCCAGCGCGTCGTCGAAGCGTCCCAGCAGGCGCAGCGTGCGCGCCACCATCCAGCGCGCGATGCGTGACGCCAGCGCGTTCGTGCCTTGTTCGCGCAGCGCCAGCGCTTGCTCCAGCTGCACCAGCGCTTCGCCGTGGCGGCCCAGGTCGTGCAGGGCCAGGCCGAGGTTGTTGCGGATCGAGGCTTCCCAGCGCTGCGCCGCCGGCTGGTTTGAGGCCAGCACCACGTCCAGCGCCGCCTGCGCCCAGCGCAACTGGTCGGCGGGCGCGGTGTCGACGAAAGCCAGCATGTGGATGGCGTCAACCGCCAGGCCGTCGAGCTGGCCGGCGCGGGCGATCTGCAGCGCCTGCAGGTAGGCGCTGCGCGCAGCGGCGCGCGACGCCTCGGTCTGCGACGCCGGCGCATGGGTGGCCGACGCCAGGCTGCGGCCCCATTCGAGCGCATGGCGGGCACGCGCTTCAAAGCCGGCCGTGGCCAGTGCCGGCTGCAGCGCGCTCAGCAGTTCGCGGGCTTTGTCGAAGTCGCGCCGCAGGCCGTGGCTGCGGGCGATCTGGGTCTGCAGGATCAGTGCGTCGTCGGCGCCGGCGGTTTGCAGCGCGCTGCGAAAGCGCGCTTCGCTCAGCGCCGGGTCGCGGAAGTCCCACAGCGCGGCCAGGTCGATGGCCTGGGCCTTGCCCGCCAGCGCCAGCAGCAGCGCGGCGGCGCTGCGCAATGGCCAGCGCGTCAAGATGACGCAATCAGGCCATTTGGTTTGGCTGAATGGACGGAGAGCGTGCGGGCGGTTCATGGCGCCTCTGAACGGATGCTGACTGGCAATGCGGCAGGCTAGGCTAGCAGCAAGCGGGCCGCCCAGTAAACGCCGATCGCCAGCTGGACGGCAAAAGCGGCGAAGCGCCAGCTGATCGCTGTGGCCGACACCGAAGCCAGGTGAATCGCCGACTGCACGACCCGCGCTGCCAGCAGCGCCGGGGCCAACGGGTCGGTCAGGTTCGACTGGCCGGTGATGAGCGCGATGACCATCAGGCCGCCGAAGATGGGCAGGCCTTCCAGGCAGTTGGCATGCGCGCGCGCCAGCCGCTGCATGAAGGGCGAGAGTGTGGCGTTGGCCGGGTCGAAGCCGTCGGCACGCACCTGGCGCGTCGTCACCAGCAAGGCGCGCAGCGCCTCCATCAGCACCAGCAAAGCCAGAGTCCAGGCGACGAAGCCGGTCAGCGCAAACAGGGTCGGGGTCATGAAATTGCCTCCTGAGGGTCCGTGTGACGACAGGCTGTCAATCCAAAGCGGTCACGCCGTACACGCCGTCACTCGACCAGCCGACCCCCAAAAGCCTGGCGTCCGGCCGCCGCCGGTGCGTACTGGACATGGACGCGATCGGCGGGCCGCGCCAGACACCGGGCGACGGTGTCGGTGATGGCGCTCACTTCGGCCAGCAGCGCCGACCCGGCCGGCAACCGCGAGTGCAGCAAGGTGACGAAGACCGGCAGCTGGCCGGCGCTGGGCGTGCTGTCGTTTTCGGCGTAGTCGGCGGCGTCGAGCCGGTGCAGCCGGACCCAGGTGCGGCCGGCCGGGCTGCCCAGCGCCTGGCCCAGGGCGTCGGCCAGCGCGCGTGCCGAGATGACGGCTTGCTCGTCGGGCTGGCAGACCCACTCGATGTCGACGATGGGCATGGCGGTCTCCTTGGCGGGCAACGCCCGATCAGAACTCGATGGCGTCGGCGATGGCCTTGATGCCGGCCTGGGCGCAGCTGTCGTCGGCCTCGCCACCGGGGCCGCCGGACACGCCGATGGCACCGAACACGTTGCCGCCGCCTTCGATCACCATGCCGCCGCCGGCGGCCAGGAAGCGCGGCAGGTTGCGCAGCCCGCTCATGGACTTGCCGGGCTGGGTTTCTGCGCCCAGCGCGGTGGTCGAAGTGCGAAAGCTCGCCGCCGTCCAGGCCTTGTTGGTGGCCACCTCCGGCGTGTGCGGCCCGGCGAAACGGTCGCGCAGCAAGACCTGGGTCAGGCCGGCGCGGTCGACCACCGCCACCGCAACCTGGAAGCCTTGCTTGCGGCAAGCCTCCAGCGCGGTGCGCGCAGCGACCAAGGCGGTCTCCGGGGTCAGCGACTTGGTCTGGAAGGTGGCTTCCTGGGCCTGGGCGGTGGCGGCGCACAAGGCCAGGGCAGCGGCGAGATGGCGTGGGGACATGGGACTCTCCGGAATAGGGGTGGGGGTTCAGGCTCAAGGGTAGCGCCTGCAAGCCTCTTGAACTGCCTGCTGGATCAAGGTTCGCGCGCACCGGCGGCGCGCAGCTGGCGCGCCACCGCGAGCTGGCCGCGGCGCAGCGCATGGGCCAGGGCGGTCTGCCCTTGCGGGTCGGTGCGGTGGACGTCGGCACCGCGGGCGAGCAGCTGGCGCACGATCTCGCCATGGGCCGGCCCGTC
>JAUYAJ010000248.1 GCA_030693565.1 Rubrivivax sp. | reverse complement strand
CCAGCCCGATGCCGGCCCACAGCGCCAGGTGGACGGCGTAAAAGCCCATCACGGCGGCGACGTCCAGGCGCCCGAGCGTGATCGCCGAGGTCTTCATGCCGATCTTCAAGTCGTCGTCGCGGTCGACCATCGCGTATTCGGTGTCATAGGCCAGCACCCAGAACAGGTTGCCCAGCAGCAGCCACCAGGCGTGGGCCGGCACCGCGGCGCCGACCGCTGCGAACGACCACTCGCGGCCGCCCAGCACCGCCGCAAACGCCATCGGCACGCCGAAGCTGAAGGCAATGCCGAGCACGGCCTGCGGCATCGCGACCAGCCGCTTGGCGTAGGGGTCGAGCAAGGTGACGGCGAGCGCGACGAACGACAGCCCGATCGTCGGCGGATTGGTCGTCAGCACCAGGCCGAAGGCGGCCAGCGCCAGCGCGGCGCCCAGGCCCAGCGCCTGCTTGACCGACAGCGCGCCGCTCGTCACCGGGCGCTGCGCGGTGCGCTGCACATGGCGGTCGAAGTCGCGATCGGCGACGTCGTTGACGCAGCAGCCAGCGCTGCGCATCAAGATGGTGCCGAGCACGAACACCAGCAACAGGTGCCAGCCGGGGAAGCCGTCGGCGGCGATCCACAGCGCGCTCAGCGTTGGCCACAGCAGCAGCAGCCAGCCGGCCGGGCGGTTCCAGCGGATCAGGTCGAGGTAGAGCGCCAGACGCGTGGGTTGCGGCGAGGGCGGCGGCGTGGTGGCGGCGTTCACGCCGCGATTATCCGGCGCGGCTTCAGCCGTCGATCTGCTTCTGGAACACCAGCCCGGCGTGCTCGCGCAAGGCGTGGAACTTGATCTTCGGCCAGTTGGCTTCGATGGCGCGCAGCTCGGGCGCGTATTCGACCAGCACGGTCGGCGCGTCGACGGCGTCGTGGGCGACGCGGTGGGCATTGCCGTCGATGAAGCGCTGCAATTCCTTGGCGCCGCCGTTCTCTTCCGGGCAGGTCACCCAGCGCGCGACCTGGAAACGGCTGGGCATGATGCGGGCCTTGACGCCGTACTCGTGCTCGAGCCGGTGCGCCACCACTTCGAACTGCAGCTGACCGACCGCGCCCAGCAGCAGCACGGTGCCGGCCAGCGGACGAAAGACCTGGATCGCGCCTTCTTCGCCGAGCTGGGTCAAGCCGGCGCGCAACTGCTTGGTGCGCAGCGGGTCGGCCACCTCGACGCTGCGAAACATCTCGGGGGCGAAGAAAGGCAGCCCGGTGTAGAGCAGCGGCTCGCCTTCGCTCAGCGTGTCGCCAAGTTGCAGCACGCCGTGGTTGGGGATGCCGATGATGTCGCCGGCAAAAGCCTCGTCGAGCAGCTCGCGCCGCTGCGACAGGAACGACACCACCGAGTTGGGCCGCAACTCCTTGCCCGAGCGCGTCACCTTGAGCCGCATGCCGCGCTCGAAGTGGCCCGAGGCGACACGCAGGAAGGCGATGCGGTCGCGGTGCGCCGGGTCCATGTTGGCCTGGATCTTGAACACCACACCGCTGAACTTGGGCTCGTCGGGCTGCACCGTGCGCTGCATCGCGACGCGCGGGCCCGGCGGCGGCGCCAGGTCGACCAGCGCGTCGAGCACTTCGCGCACGCCGAAGTTGTTGACCGCCGAACCGAAGAACATCGGCGTCTGGCGGCCGGCCAGGAAGGCGCTGCGGTCGAACGGCGGCGCGGCGTCGGTGAGCAGCTCGATCTCGCCTTGCGCCTGTTCGTACTGCATGCCGAAGCGCTGCGCGTAGATCGGGTTGTCCAGGCCGGCGACGATTTCGTCGTTGTGGTGGTCGCGGTCTTCGCCGGGGCTGAACACGCGCATCTGCTGTTCGCGCAAGTCCATCACGCCGTGGAAGGCCTTGCCCATGCCCACTGGCCAGGTGAAAGGCACGACCTCCATGCCGAGCTCGCGCTCGATCTCGTCCATCAAGTCCAGCGGGTCCTTGACCTCGCGGTCCATCTTGTTGACGAAGGTCAGGATCGGCGTGTTGCGCGCGCGGCAGACCTGGAGCAGCCGGCGCGTCTGCGGCTCGACGCCGTTGGCAGCGTCGATCACCATCAGCGCGGCGTCCACCGCCGTCAGCACGCGGTAGGTGTCTTCGCTGAAGTCCTGGTGGCCGGGCGTGTCGAGCAGGTTGATGACGCAGTCGCGGTATTCCATCTGCATCACCGAGCTGGCCACCGAGATGCCGCGCTGCTTCTCGATCTCCATCCAGTCGCTGGTGGCGTGGCGGCTGGCCTTGCGCGCCTTTACGCTGCCGGCGATCTGGATCGCGCCGCTGAACAGCAGCAGCTTCTCCGTCAGCGTGGTCTTGCCGGCGTCGGGGTGGCTGATGATGGCAAAGGTGCGGCGGCGCCGCACCTGGGAGGTCAATTCGGACATGGAAACGCGGCGGGCCTGGGTCTGCAGGCGCGCGGCCAATGGATGGCAGAGCGGCGATTATCGGTGCCGGTGCCGGGCTGGCCATCCGCGGCGCTGCGGCGCATGATGGGTTGCACTGCTGCCCACTGGGGAACCGACGATGCTGCGACGCCGGGGACTTGTTCAAGCTGCTGCGCTGGTGCCGGCGCTGATGCTGCTGCCGGCTTGCGCCGGGATTGGCGGCCGACCCGCGCCGCGCGTCGACCTGGCCGGCATCGACAGCCTGCCCGGCGAAGGCTTCGAGCTGCGCTTCATGCTCAAGCTGCGGGTCCAGAACCCGGGCGACGCCGATCTGCGCTACGACGGCATCTGGGTCGAGCTGGAGCTGCGTGGCCAGCGCCTGGCCAGCGGCGGCGCGCCGGTGGCCGGCGTGGTGCCGCGCTTCGGCGAGGCGCTGGTGCTGCTGCCGGGGACGGCGTCGGGGCTGAGCCTTGCGCGCCAGCTGCTGAGCCTGCTGCGCGGTGCTCGCGACGGCAGCGCCAGCGGCCCGGTGGCCTATGCGCTGCGCGGCCGCCTGGGCGGCGCCGGCTGGGGCGGCGGCGACTTCGAATCGCGCGGCGAGATCGACCTGGGCGGTTGAACCCTGCCCAGGTTTCCCCTCGGTCCGCGGCGAGGTCGGCTGTCAATAATGCGGCCACTGATTCAACAGGCCCGGCAGCGTCCGGGACCGCATGGCGCAAACTGACTGCATCCTGGAAACCCGCCGGCTGGTGAAGGAGTTCAAGGGCTTCGTCGCCGTCGACGAGGTCAGCCTGCGGGTGCAGCGCGGCCAGATCCATGCCTTGATCGGCCCCAACGGCGCCGGCAAGACCACCGTCTTCAACCTGCTGACCAAGTTCCTGATCCCAACCCGTGGCCAGATCCTCTTCAACGGCCGCGACATCACCGCCGAGAAGCCGGCCCAGGTGGCGCGCCGCGGCATCGTGCGCTCGTTCCAGATCTCGGCCACTTTCCCGCACCTGAGCGTGCTGGAGAACGTGCGCATCGGCTTGCAGCGCCGCGCCGGCGGTTCGTTCCAGTTCTGGCGCTCCGAGCGTGTGCTCGATGGGCTCAACGACCGCGCGATGGCTTTGCTCGACACCGTCGGCCTGGCCGACGTGGCCGACTGGGTGACGGTGGAACTGCCTTATGGCAGCAAGCGCGCGCTCGAGATCGCCACCACGCTGGCCACCGAGCCCGAGCTGATGCTGCTCGACGAACCCACGCAAGGCATGGGGCACGAAGACGTCGAGCGCGTCACCCAGCTGATCAAGAAAGTCTCGGCCAACCGCACCGTGCTGATGGTCGAACACAACATGAACGTGGTCGCCAGCATCGCCGACACCATCAGCGTGCTGCAGCGCGGCCAGGTCATCGCCGAAGGCAGCTACGACGTGGTTTCGAAGGACCCGCAGGTGCTCGAAGCCTACATGGGCAGCGCCGACCAGGCGCTCGGGGAGCCGGCATGACGCTTGCGCCCAGCGCCGTCGGCGCCCCGGCGGCCAGCGCGCCCGCCGACGAGTGCCTGCGCCTGACCGGCGTGCAGGCCTATTACGGCGAATCGCACATCTTGCACGGCGTCGACCTCAGCGTGCGGCGCGGCGAAGTGGTGACGCTGCTCGGGCGCAACGGCGCCGGCCGCACGACCACGCTCAAGGCCATCCTCGGCCTGGTCGGGCGGCGCACCGGCTCGGTGATGGTCAATGGTGTCGAGGTCGTCAACCTGCCGCCGCACCGCATCGCCCAGCTCGGCGTCGGCTACTGCCCCGAAGAGCGCGGCATCTTCGCCAGCTTGAGCTGCGAAGAGAACCTGATGCTGCCGCCCGAGGTGGCCCCTGGCGGCATGTCGCTGGACGAGATCTACACCCTGTTCCCGAACCTGAGCGAGCGCCGCGCCAGCCCGGGCATGCGGCTGTCGGGCGGCGAGCAGCAGATGCTGGCGGTGGCGCGCATCCTGCGCACCGGCGCCAAGCTGCTGCTGCTCGACGAAATCTCCGAAGGCCTGGCGCCGGTCATCGTGCAGACGCTGGCGCGCACCATCCACACGCTGCGCGAGCGCGGCTTCACGGTCGTGATGGTCGAACAGAACTTCCGCTTTGCGGCGCCGCTGGCCGATCGCCTGTACGTGATGGAGCATGGGCGCATCGTCGAGGCCTTCGCGGCGGCGCAACTGCAAGAGAAGATGAGCGTGCTCAACGAGTACCTGGGCGTCTGAGGGCGCACCGGTCATGGTCCCTGACAGTCACCAAAGGAGTTCGATGATGATGAAACCCAATCTCTTGGCATGGGCGGCAGCCGCCGCGATGGCCGCCGGTCCGCTGGCGGCGCAGGCGCAGATTTCCGATGGCGTGATCAAGATCGGCGTGCTCAACGACATGTCGGGCCTGTACGCCGACATCACCGGCCCGGGCTCGGTGCTCGCAGCCAAGATGGCGGTGGAAGACTTTGGCGCCGCAGCCAAGGGCATGAAGGTCGAGATCGTCGGCGCCGACCACCAGAACAAGCCCGATGTGGGCTCCACCGTGGCGCGCACCTGGATCGATGTGGACAAGGTCGATGCGATC
>JAUYAJ010000379.1 GCA_030693565.1 Rubrivivax sp. | reverse complement strand
GGCTGGTGTTCATCGGCCCGCCGCCAGCGGCCATCGCTGCCATGGGCAGCAAAGCGGCGGCGAAGACGCTGATGGGGCAGGCCGGCGTGCCACTGGTGCCGGGTTATCACGGCGCCGACAACGACCCCGCGCTGCTGCAGCGCGAGGCCGAGGCGATCGGTTTTCCGGTGCTCATCAAGGCCAGCGCCGGCGGCGGCGGCAAAGGCATGCGCCGGGTCGACAAGGCCGCCGACTTCGCCGCCGCGCTGGCCTCGTGCCAGCGTGAGGCGAAGTCCAGCTTCGGTGACGACCATGTGCTGGTCGAGCGTTATGTCACGCGGCCGCGCCACATCGAGATTCAGGTCTTCGGCGACAGCCATGGCCAATGCATCCACCTCTTCGAGCGCGACTGTTCGGTGCAGCGGCGCCACCAGAAGGTGCTCGAAGAAGCGCCGGCGCCGGGCATGAGCGCAGCGCGGCGCGCCGAGATGGGCGCGGCGGCGGTGGCGGCGGCCCAGGCGGTGGGCTATGTCGGCGCCGGCACGGTGGAGTTCATCGCCGAGCCGACCGACGACGGCGACCTGCGCTTTTATTTCATGGAGATGAACACCCGGCTGCAGGTCGAGCACCCGGTGACCGAGGCCATCACCGGCCTGGACCTGGTGGAGTGGCAGTTGCGCGTTGCCGCTGGCGAGCCGCTGCCGCTGCAGCAGCAGGACCTGAAGATCCACGGCCATGCGATCGAAGCGCGCATCTGCGCCGAAAACCCCGACGCCGGCTTCCTGCCCGCCACCGGCACGCTGCACGTGGCGCGCTGGCCGGCGCATGTGGCTTTTTGCCGCAACGCCGACGCGAGCGCCTGGCACGACCCGGCGCCGGTGCGTGTGGACGCCGGCTTCGGCGAAGGCGATGCGATCAGCCCCTACTACGACTCGATGATCGCCAAGCTCATCGTCTGGGGCGCCGACCGCGCGCAGGCACTGGCGCGGCTGGACGCGGCGCTGCGCGACACCCACATCCTGGGGCCGCACACCAACGTCGCTTTCCTGCGCCGCGTCGTCGGCAGCCAGGCCTTTGCCAGCGCCGACCTCGACACCGCCTTGATCGAGCGCGAACGCCCGGCACTGTTCGATGCGCCGCCGCTGGCGCTGGCACTGGTGGCCGCCGGCCTGGTGGCGCACACGCTGGCCGCCGAGGCTGCGCTGGCAGGCGCCGACCCCTGGTCGCGCCGCGACGGCTGGCGTCTGCATGGCGGCGCGCGCCGGCGCTTCGACATCGACGTCCAGGGCGCCGCCCATGCGCTGGTGATGGAGCGGCTGCACGACGGCGCCGTGGTGCTGCAGGTCGGCGCGCAGCGCTGGCCGTTCAGCGCCCGCGCGCTCGGCGGGGGCCGCCACGACGTCGTGCTCGGCGCTGCGCGCCACCGCCTCACCGTCTACGCGCAAGGCGAGCGCTACGCCGTCCATGCCGAGAGCGGCAGCGCGCTGTTCACCGAATACGACCCGATCGCCCATGCCGGCGACCACGCTGGCGAAGGCGGCCGGCTGACGGCGCCGATGCCGGGCAAGGTGGTGGCCTTCATGGCCAAGGCCGGCGACAAGGTCGAGCGCGGCCAGCCGCTGGCGGTGATGGAGGCGATGAAGATGGAGCACACCCTCAGCGCGCCGCGCGATGGTGTTGTCGAAGCCTTGCTTTACGCGCCCGGCGACTCGGTGGCCGAAGGCGGCGAGTTGCTGCGCCTGGTGGCCGAGTGAGCGGCTGAGCGCGCGCCGGTCAGCGGTGCAACCGCTGTCCGGACCCCACGGCGCCGGCCAGCGGCGCCGACCCGAAACTGCCGCCCGGCTGCGGCTTGTCGATTTGCAGCTGCTGGGCCAGGGTGGCCAGCTCGCCGCCCAGCGCCTGGCAGACCAGCAACACGTCGCGCGCATAGAGCCGGTCGGCCAGCAGGCGTTCGGCGTCGATGCCCTGGCCGAGTTCGCGCCGCAGCCGTTGGTGGATGCGGCTGGCGATCTGCAGGCGTTCGGTGGTGTTCATGGTGGGTCAGCGGGACCGGCCAGTGTGAAGACGCAGTGCCCATCGCACCATCCCCAGGATGGTCGGCCGGGCGCGCCGCGGCGGCCCGGCAAAGGCCGCCGCTATAGTGTTTCTCTCCTCTTGCGGACGCTGCCCATGATTCCCACCTCAGTCACCCTGGTCGAAGTCGGGCCGCGCGACGGTTTGCAGAACGAAGCCCAGCCCGTCAGCGCGGCGCAGAAGGTCGAACTCGTGCAGCGCCTGCAGGCCGCGGGCTGCCGCGAGATCGAGGTCACCAGCTTCGTGAGCCCGAAATGGGTGCCGCAGATGGCCGACAACGCCGAGGTCATGGCCGGCATTCGGCGCCAGAGCGGCGTGCGCTACTCGGTGCTGACGCCGAACATGAAAGGCCTGGAAGCCGCGCTGCCGACGCGGCCCGACGAGATCGTCGTCTTCGGCGCCGCCACCGAGGCCTTCAGCCAGCGCAACATCAACTGCTCGATCGCCGACAGCATCGAGCGCTTCCGCCCGGTCGTCGCCGCCGCTCACGCCGCCGGCATCAAGGTGCGCGGCGCGGTGTCGTGCGCGCTCGGCTGCCCTTACCAGGGTGAGGTCAGCGCCGACGAGGTCGAGCGCGTGGTGCGGCTGCTGAAGGACATCGGTGTCGACCACTGCGGCATCGCCGACACGATTGGCGTGGGCACGCCGCGCCGCGCCCAGGCCGCGCTGGAGCGTGCGCTGAAACATTACCCGCTCGCCGAGGTGAGTGGGCACTTTCACGACACCTACGGCCAGGCGCTGGCCAACATCTACGCCAGCCTGGAGCTCGGCCTGCATGTCTTCGACACCAGCATCGCCGGACTGGGCGGCTGCCCTTACGCCAAAGGCGCGACCGGCAACGTCGCCACCGAGGACGTGGTCTTCATGCTGCACGGCATGGGCATCGCCACGGGCATCGACCTCGACCTTTTGGTCGACGCTGGCGGCTACATCTCGGACGCGCTCGGCCGGCCGCCGGTGTCGCGCGTGGGCAAGACCTTGTTGGCCAAGCGCCGCCAGGCGGCTGCTGCGGCATGACCCTGCCGGAGGGCTTCGTGCGCGTCTCGCAGGCCCTGGCCGAGCGTGGCCACCCGCATGCGCCGCGCTGGCTCGACGTGGCGGCGCGCACCGCGCAGGAAGCGGCCGACTCGCTCGGCGTCGCGGTCGGCCAGATCGCCAAGAGCGTGATCTTCCGCCGCCGCGAAGACGGCGTCGCCGTGCTCGTCGTGACCTCGGGCGACCCCCGCGTCGACGAAGCCCTGGTTGCCGCCATCACCGGGCCGCTGGCGCGCGCCGACGCCGAGTTCGTCAAGGCGCGCACCGGCTTCTCGATCGGTGGCGTGGCGCCGTTGGCCCATGCCAGCGCGTCGCTGACCTTGATCGACCGCGAGCTGTTCCGCTTCAGCGAGATCTGGGCCGCGGCCGGCCATCCGAATGGCGTTTTTCGCCTGTCGCCGGCCGAGCTTGAAGGCCTGACCGGCGCGCCGGTGGCCGACGTCGTGCAGGTGCTGCAGTGAGCGCGCCAACGCCCAGCCCCTGCATCGGCGTGTGCCAGATGCACGAAGCCAGCGGCTGGTGCAGCGGCTGCCTGCGCACGCTCGACGAGATCGCCGCCTGGGCGGCGCTGGACGATCAGGCCAAGCTCGAGGTGCGCATCGAGCTGTCGCGCCGCCGCGTCGTCTGGCGCCGCCTTCAGCCCGCGGCGCCGCTGGCGGGGGACGCCGCATGAAGCGGCTCGTTTTCTGGTTCGATGTCGTCTCGCCTTTCGCCTACCTGGCGTTCGAGCGGCTGCCGCAGGTGTTGCAAGGCCAGTCCTGGGAAGTCGAGTACCGGCCGCTGCTGTTCGCCGGCCTGCTCAAGCACTGGGGCCAGAAAGGGCCGGCCGAGGTCGAACCCAAGCGCGCCTGGACTTTCCGCCACGTGCATTGGCAGGCGGCGCGCCACGGCATCGAACTGCAGACGCCGGCGCTGCACCCGTTCAACCCGCTGCCTTTGCTGCGCCTGGCCTGGGCTTGCGCGCCGGAAGGCGGCACGCCGAACCGGCGTGTCGTCGAAGCGCTGTTCCGCCATGTCTGGCAAGGCGGCGCCGACGCTGGCGATCCGGGGCGGCTGGCGGCGCTGAGCGCGGCGCTGGCGCCGCTGCGTGACCCGCAAAGCGACACCGTCAAACAGGCGCTGCGCGCCAGCACCGACGCCGCGCAGCAGCGCGGCATCTTTGGCGTGCCGACGATCGAGCTCGACGGCCGCTTGTTCTGGGGCCTGGACAGCCTGGAGATGGTGGCGGCGGCGCTGGCTGGCAATGCCTTGTTCGACGGCCCGGACTGGGACCGCGAAGGCGCGCCGCGGCCGGGGCTTCAGCGCTGAACTTCGTTCGGCTGGTGCCGCGGGCTCAGCCCGTCGCAGCCGCCGGGCAGCGGTGCACCTCGACCGTGACATGGCCGAGCTCGGCCAGCGCCGCCAGGCGCTCGCGGTAGACGGCGGCGGCCAGTGGCCGGTCGGCAACGACGGTCAGCACGACTGACCAGGACGCCGAGCCGACCTGCCAGACATGCAGGTCGGCGAGCCGGGCGTCGCCGTCGCACTCGACGGCTTGGCGGATGCGCCCGGCCAGCGCCGGGTCGCCGGTGGCGTCGACCAGCGCACGCGTGCTGGAGCGCAGCAGGCCGATCGACCAGCTGCCGATGAGCAGCGCACCGAGCACGGCCACCGCCGGGTCCAGCCAGGCCCAGCCCAGCCACAGGCCGCCGGCCAGCGCGACGATGGCCAGCACCGAGGTCAACGCGTCGGCCAGCACATGCAGGTAGGCGGCGCTGAAGTTCTGATCGTGGCCGTGGCCATGGTCGTGCGGATGGTCATGGCCATGCCCGTGATCATGGCCCGGCGTGTCCACGCCGCCGCGCGTCATCATCCAGGCGCTGACGCCGTTCACCGCCAGCCCGACCACCGCCACCACCATCGCGTCCAGGTAAGCGATGGGCCGCGGCGACAGCAGCGTCTGCACCGCGGCCACGATCAGCCAGACGGCGACGACACCGAGCGCCAGCGCGCTGGTGTAGGCGGCCAGCACTTCGATCTTCCAGCCGCCGAAGGCGTATTGGCCGCCCGGCGCATGCTGGGCGCGCGCCGACAGCCGGTAGGCCAGCGCGGCGCCGCCCAGCGCCAGCGCGTGCGTGCCCATGTGCCAGCCGTCGGCGGTCAGCGCCAGCGAGCCGCTCCACCAGCCGGCCAGCAGCTCGACCACCATCGCCACCAGCGTCAGCACGGTGACCTGGACCAGCACGCGCTCGCGCTGCGCGCCCTGGCCGTCGCCGTAGACGTGCGGGTGGTGGAAGGGGCGCAGGTCGTGTTCGTGCATGGTCGCCATTGTCATTCGCCGAGCAAATCGCGCAGGTCGGCCGCGCGCAGCGGTGCGGCGCTGTCCTGGCCTTCGAGGATGCCGTCGGCGAGCACGCGCTTGTCGCGGTGCAGGGCGACGATGCGCTCTTCCACCGAGCCGGCGGTGACCAGCCGGTACACCGTCACCGGCCGCAGCTGGCCGATGCGGTGGGCGCGGCCCATCGCTTGGTCTTCGGCGGCCGGGTTCCACCAGGGGTCGACGATGATCACGTAGTCGGCCGCCGTCAGGTTGAGGCCGAAGCCGCCAGCCTTCAGGCTGATCAGGAACAAGTCGCCCTCGCCGCGCTGAAAGGCGGCCACGCGGCGCGTGCGTTCGGCCGCCGGCGTGCTGCCGTCGAGGTACTGGTAGCGGATGCCGGCGCTGTCCAGCCGCTCGGCCAGCAGCTTGAGGAAGTCGGTGAACTGGCTGAACACCAGCGCCTTGTGGCGCCCGGCCACCAGCTCGCTGGCGAGTTGCTCGAACTCCTGCGCCTTGGCGCCGACGATGCCGAGCTCGGGCGCCACCAGCCGCGGGTCGCAGGCGGCGCGGCGCAGCCGGGTCAGCTCGGCCAGCACGTGGAAGGCCGCCTGGCCGTCGCCGCCTTCGGTGCCCAGCGCGCTGACACGCTCGACGGCGCTGCGCCGCGAGGCTTCGAGAAAAGCGCGCTCCTCGGGCCCGGGCTCGACGCGGTGAATGATCTCGGTGCGCGGCGGCAAGTCGGTCAGCACCTGGGCCTTGGTTCGGCGCAGCAGGAAGGGCGCAACCAGCCGGCGCAGCCGCGCGCGCGCGCCGTCGTCGCGCTGGCGCTCGATGGCGCCGGCAAACCGTTCGTTGAACTGCGCCGCCGAGCCCAGCAAGCCGGGGTTGAGCAGGTTCATGATCGACCACAGATCGGCGAGCCGGTTCTCCACCGGGGTGCCGGTCAGCGCCAGCCGAAAGCCCGCCTGCAGCGTGGCCACCGACTGCGCGCGCTTGGTGGCGGCGTTCTTCAGCGCCTGCGCTTCGTCGAGCACCAGCGTGGCCCATTCGCGGCAGCCAAAGGCCTCGGCGTCGATCTGCGCCAGCGCGTAGGAGGCGATCACCAGGTCGCCGGCGCCGGCGCTGGCCAGCGCGGCGGCGCGTTCACCTTCGCCGTAAAGCACGGTGCGCAGCGAAGGGGCAAAGCGCTGCGCTTCGGCGACCCAGTTGCCGCACACCGAGGTCGGCGCGATCACCAGCGCCGGGCCCTCATGGGCGCGCGCCAGCAGCAGCGCCAGCGTCTGCACCGTCTTGCCCAGCCCCATGTCGTCGGCCAGGCAGGCGCCCAGGCCGGCATGGGCCAGGCGCACCATCCAGGCATAACCCTCGGCCTGGTAGCTGCGCAGCTCGGCTTGCAGCGCCGCGGGCAGCTGCGGGTCGAGCGCGGCGGCCTCGTCCAGCCGGGCCAGGCGCTGCACCCAGGGGCTGTCGCCACGGGTCTGGCTGGCGTCCAGCGTCTCGGCCAGCCAGGCTGCGGCAGCGGCCGGCAGGCGCAGCTGCTGCTTGTCGGCCTGGGCCAGGGCGTCGAGGTCGGCCAGTTGCTGGCGCAGGCGCTCGGTCAGCGCCAGGTACTCGCCATCACCGAGCGTGACGAAGCGGCCTTGGCGCGACTCGCGCGCCAGTTGCATCAGCTGCTGCAGGCCGAGCACGCGCGATTCGTCCAGGCGCAGTTCGCCGTCGATGCTGAACCAGTCGCGCCCGCTGCTGACGGCAAACTGCATCGCGCCGGCCACTGGCGTGGTCACGCGCACCGGCTTGCCGCGCGGCCAGTCCAGGCCGGCCACCGCGGCCAGGCCGGGCAGTTGCTGGACGGCGGCGAGCGCTTGCTCGGGGTCGCCCAGCAGCCAGCCGGCGTCGCCGGCGTCGCTGTCGGCCAGGAAGGGCAGGGCGTCGAGCACGGCTTGCAAATGGGCACGCTCGACGCCGAGTTCACGCTCGGTCGACAGGCTCAGACCGGCGCGCTGGGTGAGCAAGCGCGCGCGCCCGCTGCCCGGCGCCACGGTGGGGCCGAAGTCGCCGAACGGGCG
>JAUYAJ010000247.1 GCA_030693565.1 Rubrivivax sp. | reverse complement strand
GCAGCCCGCCGACGCCTGGCCGTCGGCCGCCGCGCTTGCCACGGTCGCCAGCGTCGAGCAACGCGCCGACGTGCAGGCGGCGCAGCGCCGGGTTCAAGCGGCCGAGCAGGCAGCCGGCCTGGCCCGGGCGCAGCGCGTGCGCGACATCGGCCTCGGGGTCCAGGTTAGCCGCTACCCGGTGAGCGCCAGCAACGCCTCGGGCAACGGCAACACGGTGTCGCTGTCGGTCACGCTGCCGCTGTTCGTCCGCCATGCCTACGACGGCGAGATAGCGCGCGCCGAGGTCGACCTGGGCAACGCCCGCGAGGCGTTGCGCCGCAGCCTGCTCGCGGCCCAGGCGGACCTGGCGCTCGCGCGCTCGCGCAGCCAGATCGCCGCGGCGCGGCTCAAGCTGGCCCGCGAACAGCTGGCGCCCGCCGCCGAGCAGCTGGCCGCTGCCGCCGAGCTGGCCTACCGCCGTGGCGCCAGCCCGCTGCTCGATCTGCTCGACGCCCGGCGCAGCCTGCGCGCGGCCCGCATCGAAGGCATCAATGCCGAAGCCGACGCCGCCAAGGCCGCCGCCGAGCTGCTGGCCGCTGGCACCGTCTGGCAACCCTGAACCCCGAACCGGCCTGTAGCGATGACCCTCGACCCCACGATCACCGACGCCTCTGTGCGGCGACCGGCTCGGCGCTGGCGCCTGGCCATCGGCAGCCTGCTGCTGGGCCTGCTGGCGGCCTGCACGCGCCCCGAGCCAGCGGCGCCACCGGCCCTGCCCACCGTCGGTGGCGGTGCCATCGTCTTCCCGCAGCAGAAGTCGCCGGCCGAACTGCGCCTGGCCCTGGTGGAGCCCGATTCCGACCGGCCGCTCGAAGTGCCGGGCCGGCTGGCCTGGGACGAGGACCAGACGGCGCGCATCTATGCGCCCTTCGGCGGCCGCATCGAGCGCCTGCGCGTGGCGCTGGGCGACACGGTGCAAGCCGGCCAGGCGCTGGCCGAGGTCAGCGCCAGCGAGATCGGCCAGGCCCAGGCCGACTTGCACAAGGCCCAGGCCGACGAGACCCTGGCCCGGGCTGCCGTCGAGCGCGCCCGTGAGTTGGCCGAGGCCGGCGTGATCGCCCGCAAGGACCTGCAACAGGCCGAGGCAGACCAGGCGCGAAACCTTGCCGAACTCGGCCGCAGCCGCGCCCGACTGGCCCAGTACGGCGTTTCCGCCGGCAGTGTCACCCAGCACCTGACGCTGAGCTCGCCGCTGCGCGGCAAGGTGGTCGAACGCAACGTCAACGCCAAGGCCGAGGTGCGCAGCGACCTGCAGGGGCCGCCGCTGTTGACCATCAGCAACCCGGCCTCGCTGTGGGCGCAACTGGACGTCGACGAGAAGGAGATCGCCGCCTTCCGACCAGGACAGCCGGTGACGCTGCGCGCCGCGGCCTGGCCCGAGCGCGGCTTTGCCGCTACCGTCACCTCGATCAGCGACGCGGTCGATGCCAGCTCGCGCACGGTCAAGGTGCGGCTGAAGGTGGCCAATGCCGAGGGCCTGCTCAAGGCCGAGATGTTCGTCACCGCCAGCGTCAGCCGGCCGTCGCCGCTGCCCACCGTGCCCGCCGACGCGGTGCTGCTCAAGGGTGACAAGCTCTACGCCTTCGTGCAGAGCGCGCCGGGCCGCTTCGAGCGCCGCGAGATCCAGGCGCGCAGTGGTGGCCCGCAGTCCTGGCGGGTGTCCAAGGGCCTGGTCGCCGGCGAGCAGGTGGTGGTCGGCGGCGCCCTCTTCCTCGACCAGATGCTGGACGCGCGGCGATGATCAACCGCATCGTCGAGTTCTCGCTGCGCCAGCCGCTGTTCGTCTGGCTGGGCCTGGCCATCTTTGTCGTTGCCGGAGGCATCGCCTTCCAGAACCTGCCGGTCGAGGCCTTCCCCGACGTCTCCGACACCCAGGTCAACGTCATCGCCCTGTATCCCGGCCGCGCCGCCGAAGAGGTGGAGAAGCAAGTCACCCTGCCGATCGAGATCGCGCTGACCGGCATCCCCAATACCGTGCGCCTGTTCACCCACACGCAGTACGGGCTGATGTTCGCGATGGTCACCTTCGACGACAAGCCGGGCGATCAGCTGGCGCGCCAGCAGATCCTGGAGCGGCTGCGCTCGGTCGACCTGCCTGCCGGCATCGAGACCCTGGTGCCGCCGCCGTCCACGGCCATCGGCGAGATCATGCGCTTTCGCCTGCGCGGCGACGGCTACAGCCCGCGCGAGCTGCGCGAAGTGCAGGACTGGGTGGTCGAGAAGGCGCTGCGCCAGGTCAGCGGCGTGGCCGATCTGGTGACCATGGGCGGCGCCATCAAGCAGTACGAGGTCAACCCCGACCTGGCGCGACTGCGCGACCACAAGGTCAACCTGGGCCAGCTCTATGCCGCGCTGCAGCGCGCCAATGCCAATGCCGGCGGCGGCGCGATGACCCAGGGCCGCCAGCAGTTCCTGGTGCGCTCGCTGGGCAGCTTCAGGACGTCGGCCGACATCGAGCGGGTGGTGGTGGCCGAGGTCGGCGGCCGACCGGTGCTGGTGCGCGACGTGGCCGAGGTGCGCGTGGGCCAGTACCCGCCGCAGGGCCTGGTCGGCCAGGACGACACCGACGACATCGTCAATGGCGTGGTGATCATGCGCAAGGGCGAGAACCCGTCCAAGGTGCTGGCCGGCATCAAGGCCAAAATCGAGATGCTCAACACGCGCGGCCTGCCAAAGGGCATGCAGATCGTGCCCTACTACGACCGCTCCTGGCTGATCGACAAGACGCTGAAGACGGTCTTCGCCAACCTCACCGAAGGCGCCCTGCTGGTCACCTTCGTGCTCTTCGTCTTCCTGCAGAACCTGCGCGCCGCGGCCATCGTCGCGGTGGTGATCCCGCTGTCGCTGCTGGCCACCTTCCTGGGCCTGAGCTTCGTCGGCATACCGGCCAACCTGCTGTCGCTGGGGGCGATGGACTTCGGCATCATCGTCGACGGCGCGGTGATCGTGGTCGAGAACATCTTCCGCCGCCTGGGCCAGCTCAGCGAGACACAGATGAAGGACGCCAGGCAGCGCCTGCAGGCGGTGCTGCGCGCCACGGTGGAGGTGGGCCGGCCGACGCTGTTCGCGATGATCATCATCATCGCCGCCCACATCCCCATCTTCACCTTGCAGCGCCACGAAGGTCGAATCTTCTCGCCGATGGCCTGGAGTGTGACCTCGGCGCTGATGGGGTCGCTGATGCTGGCGCTGTCACTGGTGCCGCTGCTGTGTCTGATCCTGCTGCGCAAGAACCTGCCCCACGGCGACAATGCCCTGGTGCGGGCCTGCAAGTGGGCCTACACGCCGACGCTGGACTGGGTGATCGCCCGGCCGCGTGCGGTGATGGCCGCCGCCCTGGTCCTGGGCAGCACCTTGGGCTCGGAGTTCCTGCCCGAGCTCGACGAAGGCACCATCTGGGTCAATGCCACGCTGCCTGCCTCGGTCTCGCCCGACGAGGCCAAGCAGACGGCATCGCGCATACGGACCCAGCTGCGCACGGTGCCCGAGGTGGTGACGGTCGTCAGCAAAGTGGGCCGGCCCGACGACGGCACCGACCCCAAGATCTTCAATGGCTTCGAGGCTTTTGTCGAACTCAAGCCCGAGCACCAGTGGCGGCCCGGCATGACCAAGCCCAAGCTGATCGCCGCCATGGACGAGGCGGTGTCGCGGCTGACCGGTATCGAGGTCGCTTTCTCACAGCCCATTCGCGACAACGTGCTCGAGAGCATCTCGCAGATCGACGGCCAGATCGTGATCAAGGTCAAGGGCGACGACCTGATCGAACTCAACAAGCTGGCCTCCCAGGTCGCGTCGCTGGCGCGCGGCACCACCGGCGTGATGCGCGCCTTCATCGACCGCGACGGCCGCCTGCCCCAGCTCAAGATCGAGATCGACCGTGACGCAGCGGCCCGCTTCGGCTTGAACGTCGGCGACATCCAGGACGTGATCGAGACCGCGGTGGCCGGCAAGTCGACCTCGGAGCTGTGGGAGGGCGAGCGCAAGTTCTCGGTCGTGGTGCGGCTGGCCCAGCCGCTGCGCACCCTCGAGCAGCTCGCCGGGCTGCTGGTGGCCACGCCCTCGGGTGCCCATGTGCCGCTGGGTCAGCTGGCCCAGATCAACCAGGCCAGCGGCGCGATGAACATCGCCCGCGAGAACGGGCAGCGCGTCGCCGCGGTAGGCATCTTCATTCGCGACCGCGACATGGGCTCGGTGGTGGCCGACCTGCAGGCCGCGGTGGCGCGCGAGGTGGTGCTGCCGGCCAACTACGAGATCGCCTGGTCGGGCGAGTTCGAGAACCAGCAGCGGGCCATGAAGCGACTGTCCTGGGTGGTGCCGCTGTCGATCTTCGTGATCTTCCTGCTGCTGTTCCAAGCCTTCAAGTCTTTCCGCAATGCCCTGCTGATCATCGCCAACATCCCCTTCGCCTTGATCGGCGGCATCGTCGCGCTGGCGCTCGCCGGCATCCCGCTGTCGGTGTCGGCGGCGATCGGGTTCATCGCGCTATTCGGCCAGGCGGTGCTCAACGGCGTGGTCATCGTCACCCATTACAACGAGCTCCGAGCCGAGGGCATGGAGCTGGTGCAGGCCGTCGTCCAGGGCAGCCTGACGCGCTTGCGCACGGTGCTGATGACCGCCCTGCTGGCCATGCTGGGCCTGCTGCCCATGGCCTTGTCACACGCCATCGGCGCCGAGACACAGCGGCCGCTGGCCTTTGTCGTGATCGGCGGCCTGGTCTCGGCCACCTTGCTGACCCTGCTGGTACTGCCCACCATGTACATCTGGCTGGCCCGCCGCGAGAGGATTGAGCCATGATCCACCGCCCTCCCTTCCCGGCGGCCACTGCCGCAGGCGCTGCTGCCCTGGCGGCGGCCCTGCTGGCTGGCGGCTGCGCCCATATCGACGATCTCGCCGACCTGCAATGGCAGCAGGCCAGGGTTGCCGCCCTGTCGACGCGCGGCAACCTGATGCGAAGCGTCGACGCGCGCTGCGTCGAATCCGCCGACCTGCCGGCCAGCGCCCAGGTGGTGGTGGTCAAGCACCGTATCGGCCGGTCCAGGTACCTGCAGGCCTATCCCCTGCCGGCGGGCGCCGTGCCGGCGGTCGGCGATGCCGTCATCCTGTACCCGATGCGCTGCGTGCTGCAGCCGGCGCCGGTGCCGCCGGCGGCGCGACCACCGGCTTGAGAATCGGCCGGCGGGCGACAGGCCGGCGGTTGCCTGCCAGCCGCCACAATGGCGCCAGCCCGCCATGCTCAGCCTGCACTTCGCCAACCACCCGGAGGATCTCGCCGCCCTGCTCACGGCCGCTCTGCAGCCGGCCGACGGCAAGCCCTTCGCGGCCGACGAGGTGATCGTGGCCAGCGCTGCGCAGCCCCGGGCGCTGACGCTGCAACTGGCTGCGGGGTGAGAGCGCGCGGCAGTGTTGCCAGGGCCCAGCGCGCCGGTGAGGCGATCACGCCGAGCAGGGCATGCACGACGTCGCCACAGGTGGACCG
>JAUYAJ010000361.1 GCA_030693565.1 Rubrivivax sp. | reverse complement strand
CACGGGTCTGGCGCACGCCCGTGCTGCGCCGGCTCAGCTTGACCTCGCTGGCTTATGCGCTGACGCAGCAGACCTTCGTCACTTTCCTGGTGTCGCTGCTCAACCTGACGCTGGGCTGGACGCTGGCGGCGGCGGCCGCCGTGCTGGCGCTGTCGCAGCTGGTCAGCACCGGCGCCCGCATCGCCTTCGGCGCCGTCGCCGATCGCTGGATGGCGCCGAGCTGGCTGCTGGTCTGGCTGGGTGTGGCGATGAGCGCGAGCTGCCTGGCACTGGCGGCGTTGTCGCCGGCCAGCCCTGCCGTCGTCGTCGTCGCCGCGGCGCTGTTCTGCGCCGCCACCGCAATGGGCTGGAACGGCGTTTTCTTCGCCGAACTGGCGGCCCAGGTGCCGCGCCAGGACATGGCCCGGGTGTCCGGTGCAACCCAGTTCTTCACCTTCGGCGGCGGCATGATCGGGCCGCTGCTGTTTGGCGAGTCGGTGCGCGCCGGCGCCAGCTACGCCCAAGGCTACGCCGTGCTGGCGCTGGTGCCGGCACTGGCGGCGCTGGCGCTGTGGCGCGGCTCGCGCGCCGGGCTGAAAGCCTAGTGTGGTGTTGCACGCTGTGAGGCACTTAAGAAAACCGATGGATTTGGTCCTGTGGCTAGGCGCAAACCGGAGCGATACCCCGTGGTCTCGCGAGGATTTGCAACGACGCCACGGGGCCAAAGACGCGGTTTTATGTGCCGAATAGCGTGCAACACCACACTAGCGGCTTAGCGGCGCTGCACTTCCATCACGCCTTCGGTGGTGGCGTCGTAGTAGGCGGCGCGCTGGCGCGAGGTCAGCTGCAGCAGGATCTTCGGTGCCTGCCACTTGATGACGCGGCGGAACACGATGCCCAGCCCCACCAGCAAGGCGCCGATCACCGTGTAGCCCGCCAGCGCGCAGGCAATGCCCGGGCCGACGATGGCAATCGTCACCGGCATCGCGTTGACACGCTGGGCGACGAAGCGTCGCGCCAGTTCGGGGTTGACGACGACGTGGAAGCGGCCGCGCGCATAGCCATCGCGGAAGGCCTCGAAGGCGATGTATTCGGCAGTGTCGTTCGCCGCTGGGGAGCTGGGGTCGGTCATCGGGCTGGGCAGGCGTTGGGTCAGGCGCGAGCGTACCCCGTTCCCGGCGCGGCGCTGCGCTACGCCGACGAGATCAAACGCCCGGCAAGGCCAGGCTGCCGCGTCCGAACAGGCGCAGCACAGGCGCCTGGGTCAGGTAGATGCGGCGCGGCGTCAGTGGCAGCGTCGAGGCCGCGCGCAGCATCCAGGCCGAGGCCCGCATCGCAATCACCTGCGCCAGCGCGGCATGCGGTGCGTTCGGGTCGGCCGCGTCAGCGTTCAGCGCCAGGCAGAGTTCACCGGCCAGGCGCGGGAACGGCTCGCGGCCGATGGCACCGGCGTCCAGCCGCGGCCAGATCTGCAGCGCCAACGCCTGGCGCTCGGCCGCAGCAGCGCCGCTGCCTCGCAACGCGGCCAGCCGCCGCGTCTGCAAGTCCAGCCACAGGCCGATGGCGCCGCGCGCCAGCGCGGCATCGGCATCGGCGGCCAGCAGCGGCAGGATGCGCGCCGGCTCGACACCCGGCTGTGCCAGGCCCAGGAGGCGCGCACGCGCCACGACGTCGTCGGTGGCGAGCGCCAGCGCCAGTACGGCCTGGACGTCGGCCGCTTCACCGATGGACAGCAAGGCTGCGACCAGCAGCGCGCGCTGGGCCGGCAGCAGGTCGTCCGCCGCTGCCATCGCCAGCAAACCTTGGCGCGCCAGGTCGTGCCGGCCGAGCTCGAAGCGCAGCAGGTGCAGGTGGACCAGGCCGCCGTGGCCGTAGCGGCCGGGGGCACACGACCAGGCTTGGGTTGCCTGTTCAGCCGCGGCCAGCGCGCGGCCAAGGTCGCCGCTGGCTGCCAGGGCGACCGAGAGCGTGTTGTGCGCCTGGCCCACATCGGTCGGCGAGGGCAGGCCCAGCACCATCTGCTCCACCGCGCTGGCCGCCCATTGCAGCGCCAACGCGGAGTCGCCGCGGTCCAGGGCGTTGGCCGCCAGCGCCGACTCGGCCGCCGCGGCCTGCTCGGGCTGGCGCGCCAATGTCGCCAGCCGCCGGCCCTCGCTCAGTCGGGTCTGCGCCAGCGCATCACGCCCGAGCGCGTTGGCCAGTTGGCCGACCGCCATCGTCAAGGTCAGCCGGGTGTCGCGCATCGACAAGCGAGCCGTCGCCGGGTCGACCGCCTCCAGCCGCTGCAAGGCCAGTTCGGCGTAGCCCAATGCTTCGGCCTTGCGGTGAGCCTCGTGGCTCAGCACCGCCAGGCTCCACAGCAGTTCGACCTCGATGTCGGCCAGGCCGGCGCGCTGTGCCTTGGGCAAGGCTTGAAGCACGACTTGCCTGGCCTGGTCATGACGGCGTTCGACATCGATCAGCAGGTAGACCTGCAGACAGGCCAGCATGGCTTGCTGGCCTTCGTCGTCGGCCAGGTCCTTCATCACGCCGTAGCAGCGCTGCACCGACGCGGCGTCGTCGAGTTCGCCTTGCGCGTCGGCGACGAGAAAGTAGCCGTCGAAGGCGGCGCGCCGGTCGCCGGCCCCGAGCTCGATCGCCGCCGCCTGCTCATGCCAGCGTGCCGCGTCGGCCAGGCGGGCGCATTCACTGGCCGCGCGACCGGCGCGGTGCAGATGCGGCGCCGCCCGCAGCGGCAGGTCGGCCGCCAGCCATTGGCCGGCCAAGCGCACCGGCTCGCCGCCTTGCTGCTCCAGCCAGGCGGCG
>JAUYAJ010000351.1 GCA_030693565.1 Rubrivivax sp. | reverse complement strand
ATGTTGAGCGTGCTGTAGCGCGCGCCCGGCGGCTCCACCGGCTGCGCACTGTGGCGTTGGCGCAGCCGCGGCGCCAGATTGGTCTCCAGCCGGTGCAGGAAGGCGCTCATGTGGTTGATCGCCGAGTCGCCCAGAAAAGGCATCGAACCGTGCGCGATGCGGCCGCGGGTCTCGACCTCGGCCCACCAGACGCCGCGGTGGCCCAGGCAGATGCGGTCCACCCCCAGCGGCTCGGGGATGATGACGTGCTGCACACGCGGCCGGCTGAAGTAGCCCAGCCCGGCCAGGTAGCCCACGCCGGCGTAGCCGCCCGACTCTTCGTCCACCGTGCCGCTGATCTCCAGCGCGCCGGCGAAGCCGATGCCTTGTTCGAGGATGGACTCGACGGCGATCACGCTGGCCGCCAAGCCGCCTTTCATGTCGCAGCTGCCGCGGCCGTAGAGGCGGTCGCCGTCGACCTCGGCGCCGAAGGGCTCGCGGGTCCAGCCCGAGCCGGCTTCGACGACGTCGATGTGGCTGTTGAAGTGCACACAGTCGCCGCTGCCCTGGCCTTCGATGCGGGCGACGACGTTGATGCGCGGGTGTGAGTCTTTGTCGCCCGGCGCGCCGGCGGCGCGGATGTATTCGACGGCAAAGCCGCGCCGCGCCAGCCGCTCGCCGAGCAGGCGGGCGCAGGCTTCGTAGGCGTCGCCCGGCGGGTTGATGGTGGGGATGCGCACCAGCGCCTGCGTCAGCGCGACGATGTCGTCGCGTTTGGCAGCGATGCGGGCCAGCAAGGCGTCGGTGTCGGGGCTCGTCATGGCCCCACTCTAAAGCCCTTTGGCGGCGTGATCACTGGCGCGCCGGCGGCGGCTCGGCGTCGGTGTCGGGCTCGGGGCGCTCGGCCGGCCGCATCTCGTCGAGCGGGCCGTCGTCGGTGAGGGTCGCCGCCGGGGTCTCGACCGCGGCCACGGCCTCGGCGAGAAAGCCGCCCGACTGGTGCGCCCACAGCGCGGCGTAATGGCCGCGTTGAGCCAGCAGCTCGGCATGCGTGCCTTGTTCGACGATGCGGCCGCGGTCGAGCACGATCAGCCGGTCCATGCGCGCGATGGTCGACAGCCGGTGGGCGATCGCGATCACCGTCTTGCCTTGCATCAGCCCGAGCAGCTGGTCCTGGATTGCGACCTCGACCTCGCTGTCCAGCGCCGAGGTCGCTTCGTCGAGCACCAGGATCGGCGCGTCTTTCAGGATCACGCGGGCGATCGCGACGCGCTGGCGCTGGCCGCCGCTGAGCTTGACGCCGCGCTCGCCGACATGGGCTTCGTAGCCGGTGCGGCCTTTCCAGTCCTGCAGGTCGAGGATGAACTCATGCGCCTGCGCCTTGCGCGCCGCGGCTTCGATCGGCTCGGTGCTCGCGCCGTCGGATGACGAGGTCGAGCGCGTCAAGCACACGTTGGCTGTCGTCGCGGCCACAGGTGAAGGTGACGCCGTCGAAACGGATCTCGCCGCTGCCGACCTGCAGTTCGCGTGCATCGGTCTTGTCGGTCGGCACCGCGATAGTCTCCATGCCTTCCTGGACGACGCTGATGTTCTCGAAGATGGATATGGCCACTGCGGGCAAGTCGAATTCTCTTGGTAGAACTATCAATCTTTGACAGTGTCTGGTGCGTCAAGGTCAACCGGAAGGGGTCGTGCCATGCCTTCGAGCCATGTCATCGGGGAGCACTTCGAGTCGTTCATCAAAGAGCAGATTCAGCAAGGTCGGTACGCGAGCGCCAGCGAGGTCGTGCGTGACGGGCTGCGCGCGCTTGAAGTTCGGGAGGCGCTGCGCGCCGTGAAACTGGAGACGCTTCGCAAGGAGATACAGCGCGGAACTGACCGCGGCGCAGGCATTCCGGCCAAGGCGGTCTTCGCTGCCGTACGCAAGCGCGTCGCCCCATCCGAGGGCGGGTCAGGCGCGAGGTGAAGGTCACGTTTTCACCGTGCGCGTTCGGGCCGCTCTTTAAGAAGATGCTCAGGCCCGGAGGCTCCGTCGTCATCGAGATGGGTAACTCATGGGAGCCAGGCGAGCCGGTGATGTCAACGCTGGCATTGCGCTCGCTACTGGAGTTTCAGTCAAAAAACGGCCTGCATCTCTGCCAGGAGTTCATCTGGCAGAACCCGGCGAAGCTGCCGTCGCCCGTGCCGTGGGTCAATATCGAGCGCATCCGGGTGAAGGATAGTTTCACCAAACTCTGGTGGATGTCGCCAACCGTGAAGCCGAAGGCGAACAATCAGCACGTCCTGCAGGAGTACAGCGCGGCCATGAAGGGCTTGGTGTTCAGCAAATCCACCGGCATCTGCTGGATCCAGACCGACGATGGCGCCTGCACCGACGTCACCAACTGCATGATGCTGGCCGCCATGCCGGGGCGGGCGGGCGGGCGACGGCGCGAAGAAGACGCTGAGCCACACGCGCGCGGCGGGCCCGACGCTGGCCCAAGGCGCGGCTGATGATGTCCATGAATGTGGTCAAGGTGCTGGCCCTGCTCGCAGGGGTGAATCCGCTGCTCGCGCTGGCGCTGGTGAGCGTCAGCGTGGCGGCTTATGCGCCGGCCAAATGCGGCCTGTTGACCGAGTTGCTGGGCCGGTGCAGAACTTCAATGAAAACGCCAGCGTGCTGGTGATGCTGGCGCTGTATGCCGGCCTGCTGGCGGCCGACCCCGACATCCGTCAGTTGATGCCCGGCCTTGGCCTCTACGTGGCCGCCGCGGCGGCGCTATTGTGGCGCCGCAAGAGCTTGTGCCTGCGAGCCGCTGGGGCCGGCTGAGAGACGCGGCTCAAACCAGCGGCATCGCCTGCTTCCAGGCTGGATGCGCTGCCGCCCCGGGCACCTCCATCGCGGCCGCGTACTCGGCCTCGATCGCCGCCACGATACGGCCCCAATCCAACCCACAGGCGGTGCCGCGCGCATGCGCGCCCATCGCCCGCAGCCATTCGCCGGCCTTGGCCAGGCGCACCGCCGAGGCGCAAAAATCGGCGCCGTCGTCCAGCCGCGCCAGCACGCCGTTGATGCCGCTGCGGATGAGCTGGCCGGCGGCCGCGTAGTCGTAGCCCAGCACCGGCAGGCCGCTGGCCATGGCCTCGGGCACCACATTGCCGAAGGTCTCGGTGACGCTCGGGAACAGAAACATGTCGGCCGAGGCGTAGTGCGCCGCCAGGTCCTCACCCCGGCGCAGGCCGGCAAACACCGCGTCGGGGCAGCGCTGGCTCAGGCCGGCGCGCTCGGGGCCATCGCCGACCAGCACCAGGCGCAGTCCGGCATCCACGCGGCGCATCGCTTCATAGGCCGCGACGAGCGTGCCCAGGTTCTTCTCCGGTGCCAGGCGGCCGACGGACAGCGCGACTTTGGTGCCGGCTCCGGCGCCCCAACTGGCGCGTACGGCGTCGCTGCGCCGCGACGGGTTGAACAATTGCGTGTCCACGCCGCGCGACACGACCCGCAGCCGCTTGAACCCGCTCGCCGCCAACTCGGCTTTCAGCCCTTCAGTGGGCACCATGGTGCAGGCGCTGCGGTTATGGAACTTGCGCAGGTAGACCATGATCGGGTGGCGCAGCCACGCCAGCCCGTAGTGCTGGCTGTAAGCGTGGAAATTGGTGCGGAAGTCCGACACCACCGGCAGCCTGAGCTGCAGCGCCGCGTGCAGCGCCGACCAGCCCAGCGGGCCTTCGGTGACGATGTGCACCACGTCGGGCGGGCGCGCCGCCCACAGCCGCACCAGGGCACGCCGGGACGGCAGCCCCATCCTGAGCTGCGGGTAGCGCGGAATCGGCAGGCCGCGCATCAGCACCTCCTCAAAGCGCTCGTCGGCGCCGGCCTGCTCAAACCTGGCCTGGCGCGGCCGCACCAGTTGCAGCTCGTGGCCGCGACGGCGCAGGCCCTCCACGACGCACGACACGGTGGCCGCCACGCCGTTGATCTCGGGCGGGTAGGTCTCGGTCACGACTGCCACGCGCAGCGGGCGCAGCGCAGGCAGGATGTCGTCGACCACGATGGAGGGCGGCATGATGACCATGCGCGAATGCTCGCGCTACCGTGCAACAACTCGATGACAGGGCGCGCGTGCATCAAACCGACATCCAGCTGTCACGCCGCGTTCACGAGGCAAAGTCACCATCGCGTCACGCACTGGCGCCCACAGCGGTGGCGTGCGCCGTCCAACCGTTCGAAAGGAGCCCCCAGGTGAACGAATTCTTCAAGACTGTCGAGGTGCTGCGCTGGGACGACCACCGCTACTACCACCAGAGCCGCATCAACCAGACGCTGCATCTGATCAGTGCGATCAGCTTCCTGGTCGCCTACGCGCTTCTCTTCATCGACCCCGCTGCGGCCGGGCTGGTAGGCTGGCTGGTCAGCATGGTCACGCGCCAGTCGGGGCACGTCTTCTTCGAGCCGCGCGGCTACGACCACGTGAACCAGACCACCTACGCCAACAAGGAATCCATCAAGGTCGGCTACAGCATGCGCCGCAAGGCGATCCTGATCGCGGTGTGGCTGGCACTGCCGGTGTGGCTGGCCCTGAGCCCGAGCCTGTTCGGTCTGATCGAGCCCAGCACCACCCCGGCTGGATTCGTGCATGACCTGGGTCTGATCTGGCTGGCCCTGGGCATCAGTGGGGTGCTCTTCCGCACCCTGCACCTGTTCCTCCTGCGCGGCCGCCTCACGGGCCTGGCCTGGATGACCAAGATCCTGACCGACCCGTTCCACGACATCGCCACCTACTGGAGATCACCGGCGGCCCTGCTGCGTGGTGAACTGCTTGACCCGATGGAACACGTGCGCCACCAACGCTGAACCGGCGCCGGGCGGGCACAAAGCCGCTGGCGCAGCATCTCGCCCAGCAGGCCGCGGCGGATGGCCCGGTTGGTGGCTGTGCTGTCATGCCACCACCAGCCGTCGGCCTGCATGGCCTGCGCGGCGGCCACGAAGCGCTGGCACACCGCGGCGAAATCCGCAGCGCTGTAGTTCAGGCTGAAGATCAGCCGCCCGGTACCCACCCACGACAGTGCCAGCCCCTGCTCGCGCAGGTAGAACTGCAGCATCCAGTTGTAGCGTGAGGGCTGGGTGTAGAGCACGGTCCAGATGGTGCTGAGGTTGGCCACCTGCACCGGCAAGCCGGCCGCGCGCAGCTCGAGGTTGAGCTGCTCGGCACGGCCGTTCCACACCCTGTCCAGGTTGGCGTACAGGGCGTGCACGGGCGCGCTGTCGAGCCGCTCAAGGAAGACCTGCATCGCACCCATCACATAGGGGTGCGAGTTGAAGGTGCCGCGCGCAAAGCAGATGTCGGCCGGGCGGTCTTCGCGGTAACGCTTCATCAGCGCACGCTTGCCGCAGACCACGCCCACCGGCAGGCCGCCGCCGAGCGTCTTGCCGTAGGTCACCATGTCGGCCTGGACGCCGAAGTACTCCTGCGCGCCGCCCGGCGCGAGGCGAAACCCCAGGAAGACCTCGTCGAAGATGAGCACGATGCCACGCAAGCTGCACACCGCGCGCAGCTTGATCAGCCACGCGGTGTAGGCCTCGCGGTCGAAGTGCGCGCGGCGGCCGCTGTCGAGCAGCGTGCCGTCACCGGGCGCGGCCTGGTTGGGGTGCAGCGCCTGCAGCGGGTTGACGAGCACGCAGGCGATATCGCGGCGCCGGCTCAGCACCCGCAGCGTGCCCTCGTCCATCTCCTTGAGGGTGTAGGTGTGGCCGGGCGGCAGCGGGTTGCCGGGGCCGGGCTGAACGTCGTCCCACCAGCCGTGGTACGCACCGGCAAAGCGCACCAGGTATTTGCGCCGCGTGTGGTAGCGCGCCAGGCGCACGGCCTGCATCACGGCCTCGGTGCCGCTCATGTGGAAGCTCACCTCGTCCAGGCCCGAGATGCGGCACAGGCGCTCGGCGTTCCAGGCCACCAGCGGGTGATAGCTGCCGAGCACCGGGCCCAGATCGGCCACCCGCGCGCCGCCTTCGGCGATGCAGGTCTTGTAGAAGTCGCTGCCGAAGACGTTGACGCCGTAGGATCCGGTGAGATCGTAGAAGCGGCGGCCATCGAGGTCGGTCACGGTGACGCCGTCGCTGCGCTGCACGAAGGCGCCGATGCCGATGTGCTGGCGCAGGTAAGGGCCGTACTGGAACGGCACCCGGTAGGCGCTGGTGAACTGCAGGTCGGAGATCTGCTCGCGCGCCTGCCGGGTGAGCGAGAGGCTCTCGGCGTGGCGTGCCGTGAGCTGCGCGGCCAGGCGCCTGAAGCCGGCGCGCCGGCGCTCCAGCACCGCGGGCGGTGCGGCGTCGGAATCGAAGAAGCGCGCTTCGTCGTAGGCGTAGCCCGGCACCAAGGCCGCCACTCGTTTGGCCATCCGCAAGTGCCCTGTCAGCGACGGGTGCTTGGCCAGGGACAGCTCCAGCCGCTGGCGCGCCCAGGGCCAGGCTGCGGCCAGGCCGGCAATCGACAGGGCGGTGAGGACGATGGGTTCTGTCATGGCGGCGGCGGTGGATGCGGTGCCGCCCTTTTATGGCGCGCGTTTGACAGGGCGATGACGGCGATGAAAGAACGAAGTTCTTCGGTGCAGACTCATATCGCGCAGCGATGTGATGTCGTAGCCAAAACATCCCGATGAACACCGTGCTCCGGCGCCACAGCGTCACGGAGCAGACGGCAATCGGTCACGCCGCTGTCACGCGCCGGGCCGAGCATCCCGTTTCGACAGCGCCGCGGGCGTTGCCAACTCCGAGGGGAATGCCATGAAAGCGTATTGCGCTTCGGTGCAGACTCATATCGCAAGGCGATGTGATGTCGGAACCAAGGTCTGCGTATTCGGCGCCGGCTATGTCGGCCTGGTGGCGGCCGCCTGCCTGGCGGACATGGGCAACAGCGTGGTCTGCGTGGATGTCGATGCCGCCCGGGTCGATGCGCTGCAGCGCGGCGAGATTCCGATCCACGAGCCCGGCCTGGGCGAGCTCGTCACCCGCAACGCCATCGCCGGGCGCCTGCAGTTCACCGCCGACGCCGCCAGTGCGGTGGCGCACGGCACCATCGTCTTCATCGCGGTGGGCACCCCGGCCGCCGAAGACGGCTCGGCCGACCTGGGCCATGTGCTGGCGGCGGCGGCCATCGGCCGCCACATGCGCGACTACAAGGTCATCGCCAACAAGAGCACGGTGCCGGTGGCCACGGCCGAGTTGGTGCGCGCCACGCTGCTGACCTTTGCCGTGGTCCCCAACCCCGAGTTCCTGAAGGAGGGCGAGGCCATCGAGGACTTCATGCGGCCCGACCGCGTGATCATCGGCGCCGACGACGAACAGGCCACGCTGCTGATGGATGTGCGCAGCGCCGAGCTCACCAAGTACGTCGCCAACGCGATGCTGGCCGCGATGAAGCTGCCGCTGGTGCTGGATGGCCGCAATCTCTATGACCCGGCGCTGATGAGGCAACTGGGGTTCGACCATGTCGGCATCGGTCGCGCTGAGGCCGTGCCCAGGACCAGCCACGCGCCCATGGCCCAATCTGCGCTGGCGGCCTGACGGACGCATGAAACTCGCCGCACTGCGCGACCGCCTGCTGCTGCAGGAAGACCTCAACTTCCTGCTCACCAACCGCGTGCCGCGCGAGGCGGTCACGCGATTCATGGGCTGGTTCAGCAAGATCCGCAACCCCTGGGTGGTTCGCGGCTCGATGGCTGTGTGGCGTCTGTTCACCGAACTGGACCTGAGCGACGCGAAGAAGCAGCGCTTCGAGAGCCTGCACGACTGCTTCACGCGCGAACTCAAGCCCGGCGCTCGCAGCGTGGACATGGACCCGCAGGTCCTGGCCAGTCCTTGCGACGCCATCGTCGGCGCCTGCGGCACGGTGCTGGCGGGCAGCGTGCTGCAGGCCAAGGGTTTCCCGTACCGCACGCAGGATCTGTTCGGCCGCGCCGAGCGCGCCGCGCCGTTCGAGGGCGGCTGCTACGTTACGCTGCGGCTGACTTCCAGCATGGTCCACCGCTTCCACGCCCCGCACGACAGCCATGTGGAGCATGTGAGCTACCTCAGTGGCGACACCTGGAACGTGAACCCGATTGCACTGCAGCGCGTGCAGCGCCTGTTCTGCCGAAACGAGCGCGCGGTGATCCGCCTGCGCCTGGCCGGCGGCCAGCCGCTTGCGCTGGTGCCGGTGGCCGCCATCCTGGTGGCCAGCATCAGGCTGCACTTTCTGGATGTGCTGCTGCACCTGCGCTGGCCCGGGCCCAACGAGATGCCCTGCGACCAGGCCGTGCACAAGGGCCAGGAACTGGGCTGGTTCGAGCACGGCTCCACGATCATCGTCTTTGCGCCGCCGGGCTTTGCGCTGGCACCCGGCATCGAAACCGGGCAGGTCATCCGCATGGGCCAGGCGTTGATGCGGCTGCCGGCTGCGGAACCTGAACCATGAGCGCCGCACGGCCGCTCCGAAGGCGCTCGCTCCCCCCCTGGGGGGCCGGCGCGCAGCGCCAAGGGGGCCGCTTGACCACCGTCGATCTGGTCTGGTTCAACGCTGGCGGCGGCCACCGCGCTGCGGCGCAGGCGCTGGAGCAGGTGATGTTGTCGCAGGGCCGGGACTGGAATGTGCGCAAGGTCAATCTCACTGAAGTGCTAGACCCCACGGGCCTGTTCAAGCGCACGACCGGTTTCGAGCCCGAAGACATCTACAACAAGCGCCTGGCCAGCGGCTTCACGCTCGGCCTGGCACAAGAGCTCAAGCTGTTGCAGGGCCTGATCCGCCTGGGCCACGCCAGCCTGGTGCAGCGTCTGGCACGCCACTGGCAGGCCACCGAACCCGACCTGGTGGTGTCGCTGATCCCCAACTTCAACCGCGCCCTGCACGACAGCCTGGCGCTGGCGCGGCCCGGCGTGTCCTTCGTCACCGTGCTCACCGACATGGCCGACCATCCGCCCAACTTCTGGATCGAGCCCGGCCTGGCCCAGCATGTGGTGTGTGGCACCGGCCACGCCATGGCGCAGGCACTGGCGGCAGGCTGTGAGCCGCGACACGTGCACCGCGCCAGCGGCATGATCCTGCGGCCCGAGTTCCACTCCAGTCCCCGCATCGACCGCGCCGCCGAGCGGCGCCGCGCCGGCTTGGACGAGACCCGCCCCACCGGCCTGGTGCTCTTTGGCGGCACCGGCTCGCGGGTGATGAAGCGCATCGCGGCGCGCCTGCCCGACACCCCGCTGATCCTGCTCTGCGGCCGCAATGTGGCGCTGGCCGACGAACTGCGCGCCCTGCCAGCCCCGAGCGCGCCGCGGGTGGTGCTGGAGCACACACCGGACGTGGCTCGCTGGATGCAACTGGCCGACTTCTTCATCGGCAAGCCGGGCCCGGGCAGTCTGAGCGAGGCGGTGCAGATGGGACTGCCGGTGATCGTGACCAGCAACTCCTGGACCCTGCCGCAGGAGCGCTGGAACGCCGACTGGGTGCGCCAGCATGGACTGGGCGTGGTGCTGCGCAGTTTTGGCGGCGTGCGCGAAGCCGTGGCCGAACTCACGCAGCGTCTGCCCGAGTTCCAGGCCCGCGTGCGGCAGATGGACAACCGCGCCGTGTTCGAGGTGCCGCAGATCCTGGAGCGCATCCTCGAAAGCAAGGGCCCTGCCTTGCGAAGTGAGCGCCGCGCACTAGCCGGCGCCGAGCCGCCTCAAGGCGGCTAGCGCCCCCTTGGGGGGCAGGAGCGTAGCGACGTGGGGGTCAACATTTCGCCATGTCATCGGCCTGACCCGGCGGCGTCACGACGCCGTCTTGCTGCGCCTTGAGCATCGCGCTTGCCATGCGACGCGACGACCTCCCCGCACCGTCCGACGATGCCGAAGCCGACCCGGCGCAGCAGGCGCTGGCCGTGCGCACGGTGTGGATCTCCGACCTGCACCTGGGCACGCCGGGCTGCCAGGCCGAGGCCTTGCTTGACTTCCTGCGCCGGGTTCATTGCGACACGCTCTACCTCGTGGGCGACATCATCGACGGCTGGCAGCTGAAGCGGCATTGGTACTGGCCGCAGGCGCACAACGACGTGGTCCAGAAGCTGCTGCGCAAGGCGCGCAAGGGCACGCGGGTGATCTTCGTGCCGGGCAACCACGACGAGTTTGCGCGCAAGTACCTGGGGCACAGCTTCGGCGGCGTCGAGGTGGTGGACGATTTCGTCCACGAGACGGCCGACGGTCGCAAGCTCTGGGTCACGCATGGCGACCACTTCGACGGCGTCATCCAGTGCGCCAAGTGGCTGGCCTACGTGGGCGACTGGGCCTACGAACTCACGCTGCGCATCAGCGGGCACCTGAACTCGCTGCGCGCGCGGCTGGGGCTCCCGTACTGGAGCCTGTCGCGCTACCTCAAGCTCAAGGTCAAGCGCGCCGTGAGCTATGTCGGCGACTTCGAGTCCGCCGTGGCACGCGAGGCGCGCTCACGAGGCGTGCACGGCGTGGTCTGCGGCCACATCCACCACGCCGAGATGCGCATGGTGGACGGCGTGCTCTACTGCAATGACGGCGACTGGGTGGAAAGCCTCACCGCGCTGGTCGAACATGCCGACGGGCGGCTGGAAATCATCGCCTGGGCGCAGCACCAGGTCGCCGCGCCGGTGCCTCAAGCGGTACCGGCTGCCGAGGGCGCTACTTAGCCTTGCCGGGCCGACCCGTCTTGATGGCCGGCACGGCACCCAGCGCCTGCAGCAGCGCCGCATCCGGCAGCGTGTCGAGCCACTTGATGCCGGCGCGCAGCACTTCGCTCTTCTTGGCCGGGCGCGCCAGCTTGACCAGGCGCGCCTTCAGCGCGTCGAGCACGGCGTACTCCGGGCGCGGGATCGTGAAGCTGGCGCGCACCAGTTTTTGCTTGGCTGGCTTGGGCGTCACCGACGCGCCTGCTGCCTTGGCCGGCGTCGCCTGGCTTGCGGCGGACTTGGGTGCGGCAGCCCGAACCTTGCGACTCACCGGCGCTGGCTCGGCTGCGGGAGTGCGTTTGGGTACGGGCTTGGGCTTGGTTGCGAGCCCGGGTTTGGCGCTTGAAGTGACAGTCCGGGCGGTGGTCATGGCGCAAGCTTTGGAAGAGCTAAACAGCATATGCAGGATAGATGGTACAGATGAATTCGACCATGGCGTCTGAAGCTGCGGTCTCGCCGATGCCGGCCCGCCATCACGGCGTGGGTGGTGGCGCCCCGGCGCAGCTGCCGCACTTCGGCTTGGAGTACGTCGGCGTGGGCCGCGGACGTTGAAGTGACAAGGGAGTTTCACGGCCGCGTCACAGACGCTGGCCAGACTGTGGCGCTTGTTCAACCCCACGCAGGAGCAAACCCCATGGCACAGAGC
>JAUYAJ010000350.1 GCA_030693565.1 Rubrivivax sp. | reverse complement strand
GCCTGATGATGATCATCAACCTGGCATTGTTCGGCGCAGCCGGCCTGGCCGTGTGGGCGGTGCAAATGGTCTGGATCCCGGTGACAGCGGCCGGCATCATCAACGGCATCGGCCACTACTGGGGCTACCGCAACTTCGAGGCGGTCGTCGCGTCGACCAACATCACGCCCTGGGGCATCCTGATAGGCGGCGAGGAGTTGCACAACAACCACCACACCTACCCGACCTCGGCCAAGCTGTCGGTCAAGCCTTTCGAGTTCGACATCGGCTGGCTCTACATCCGCACGCTGGAGATCGTCGGTCTGGCCAAGGTGCGCAAGACGCCGCCGCGGCTGGCGTTGGGCGCTGTCAAGCCGATCGCCGATGGCAAGACGCTCGAGGCCATCATCGCCAACCGCTACGAAGTGATGGCCAAGTACGCCGCCGAGCTGCGTCGCGCCGTTGTCGTTGAACTTGACCGCCTCAAGGCCCAGGGCGCCGAGAACAGCGCGCGCTTCAAGGACATGCGCCTGGCTCAGGCCTGGCTGCACCGTGACGACGACAAGATCCCCGTGGCCGTCAAGCCGCAGCTGGCCAATGCGCTGGGCGAGAGCCCACGGCTGGCCAAGCTGGTGGCGATGCGCGAAGAGCTGCGCTTGCTGTGGACGCGCACCAATGTGTCGGCCGAGCAGCTGGTGTCGGACCTGCAGGCCTGGTGCCGCAAGGCCGAAGACAGTGGCATCGCGGCGCTGCAGGAGTTCTCGCTCAAGCTGCGGGCTGCGCACGCCTGATCAGGGCGGCGCTACCGCATCAAAGCCCGCCCTGGTGGCGGGCTTTTTGCTGCCTGCGCGCTGCGCTGCGCGGTGGTCGGGGCGCCCCGCTCCGAGATCGTCAAGACGACAAAAAACCCGCCGGATCGCGGCGGGTTCTGTGTTCGACCGAGCGAGTGTTACTTCAGCTTGGTTTCTTTGTACAGCACGTGTTTGCGTGCCTTCGGGTCGAACTTCAAGAATTCGAGCTTTGCGGGCGTCGTCTTCTTGTTTTTGCTCGTGGTGTAGAAATGCCCGGTGCCCGCTGTGGACTCCAGCTTGATTTTTTCGCGTCCGCCTTTGCTGGCCATCGTGTTCTCCTAGCTCAGAGTTCGCTCAGATTTCGCCTTTGGCACGCAGGTCGGTGACGACCTGATCGATGCCAACTTTGTCGATCAGCCGAAGCGCTGCATTGCTGATGCGCAGGCGCACCCAGCGATTCTCGCTCTCGACCCAGAACCTGCGGTAATGCAGATTGGGCAGGAAGCGGCGCTTCGTTTTGTTGTTGGCGTGGGAGACATTATTTCCCACCATCGGGCGCTTGCCCGTGACTTGACAGACGCGTGCCATGACGCTCTCCAGACAGTTCAGATAAATGCCGTTACCAGCAAAGCCTGCGATTATAGCCCGACTCTGCGATCCGGGTCAGGAAGACTGTTGCTCCAGGAATCTCTGGGCGTCCAGCGCCGCCATGCAGCCGGTGCCGGCGCTGGTGATGGCCTGGCGGTAGACATGGTCCTGGACGTCGCCGGCAGCAAAGACGCCGGGCACGCTGGTCATCGTCGCCAGTCCGTCCAGGCCGGTGCGGGTGATGATGTAGCCGTCCTTCATGTCGAGCTGGCCCTTGAAGATGTCGGTGTTGGGCTGATGGCCGATGGCGATGAAGCAGCCTTGCAGGCTCAGGTCCTGGGTGGCGTCGCCCTGGGTCGAGCGGATGCGCACGCCGGTGACGCCGGAGGCGTCGCCCAGCACTTCGTCGAGCGTGTGCCACAGGTGCAGCTGCATGCGGCCGGACGCGACCTTGCTCATCAGCTTGTCGACCATGATGGCCTCGGCGCGGAACTTGTCGCGGCGATGGATCAGGTGCACCTTGCTGGCGATGTTCGACAGGTAGAGCGCTTCCTCGACCGCGGTGTTGCCGCCGCCGACGACGCAGACTTCCTGGTCGCGGTAGAAGAAGCCGTCGCAGGTGGCGCAGCCGCTGACGCCGCGGCCCATGAAGGCCTGCTCGCTGGGCAGGCCCAGGTACTTGGCGCTGGCGCCGGTGGCGATGACCAGCGCGTCGCAGGTGTAGTGCGCCGAGTCGCCCTTGAGCTTGAACGGCCGGCTGCTGAAGTCGACCTCGTTGATGTGGTCGAAGACGATCTTTGTCTCGAAGCGCTCGGCATGCTTCTGGAAGCGCTGCATCAGTTCGGGTCCCTGGACGCCGTCGGCATCGGCAGGCCAGTTGTCGACGTCGGTGGTCGTCATCAGCTGCCCGCCCTGGGCGATGCCGGTGACCAGCATCGGCTTGAGGTTGGCGCGCGCAGCGTAGATGGCGGCGGTGTAGCCGGCAGGGCCGGAGCCCAGGATCAAGACCTGGGCATGGAGTGTTTTGGCGCTCATGGAGGGGTCGGAGAAAGAGGGGGTTGTCGGCGCCGGCGCTGTCGCTGTCGCGCCGTGCATACGCCTGAGTCCACATGGGGCCGCGCCGCGGTGGCGGCAAGCCTGTCGATGGGCACAATAGCCCGATTCTTGCAGAAGCGTGGCAAAACACCGGGTCTGCGGGTTTCAGCGCCGGGATTTCGTGCCGAAATCAGCACAGCGAAGAACAAACAACGAAAAGGGACAAACGATGTCGATGCTGTCGAACCTGGATCTGATCCGCCGCGTGCCGCTGTTCTCGATGCTGACCGCCGACCAGGCGCAGTCGATCGCCGACAGCGTCGTCAAGCGCCGCTTTCGGCGCGGCGAACTGGTGGTCGAGCAAGGACGCAAGAGCAATGCGCTGTTCATCCTGCTCAACGGCCGTGCCCGCGTGCTGACCGCCGATTCGCGCGGCCGTGAGGTCATCCTGGCGGTGCTGGGCTCGGGCGACTACGTCGGCGAGATGAGCTTGATCGACAACGAGTCGCACTCGGCCACCGTGCGCGCCGAGATCCAGACCGACATGCTGGTGCTGGCGCGCAGCGACTTCACCCGCTGCCTGCCCGAGAACTCCACCCTGTCCTACGCCATCCTGCGCGGCCTGGTGCGCCGGCTGCGCAACGCCGACCGCCAGATCGAGTCGCTGGCTTTGCTCGACGTCTACGGCCGCGTGGCGCGTACGCTGCTCGACATGGCCGAGGAGATCGACGGCGTCAAGACCATCCGCAACAAGGTCTCGCGCCAGGACATGGCCAAGGTGGTCGGCGCCTCGCGCGAGATGGTCAGCCGGGTCATGAAGGACCTGGAACAGCGCGGCGTCATCGAGACCCAGGACAACGGCTCGGTGATCCTCAAGCAGCGCTTGCAGAACGAGTGACCCTGCCGGCGACGCCGGCGCGCTGCGGCGGCGCTGGCGTCGGCCCCGATCGGCCACAATCCCGGTCATGACTTTTCCGCTCGGATCCCTGGGCGCCGACGGCGCTGCCGCAGGCCCTGCAGCGCGCGCGCCGGCCTTGCCAGCGCGCTGGCGCTTGCAATGGGGGCTGGCTGCCGGCGCCGTGGCTTTGCTGCTGCTGGTGTTGGCGCTGGCCACCCATCACGCCGGCGACCCGGCGTTCACCACCTCGGGCAGCGGTGACGCGCTGCGCAACAAGGCCGGGCTGCTGGGCGCGCGCGTCTCCGACTTGCTGTACTTCATGTTCGGCTTCTCGGCCTGGTGGCTGGTGCCGGTGGGCGTGCGCGCCTGGCTGGCGCTGCTGGCCGGCGGCCTGCGCACCGAGCCGCAGCCGGCCGGGCAGCGCCCGTCCTGGGCGCCCTGGGTCGGTCTGGCCTTGCTGCTGATGGCCAGCGCGGCGCTGGAGTGGACCCGCCTGTACCGCTGGGAGCCGCTGCTGCCGGGTCACGCCGGCGGTGTGCTCGGCCAGGTGCTGGGCGCGCTGTCGATGCGCTGGCTGGGCTTTGCCGGTTCGGGCGTGCTGTGGATCACCGTGCTGGTGATCGGCATGTCGCTGGCGCTGCGCTTTTCCTGGGTCGCGCTGGCCGACGCCATCGGTGAGCGCATCGACAACCTGCGCGAGCGCCGCCAGGAACACATCGAACGTGCCGAGGACGCGCGCCTGGGCGAGCAAGCCTTGCGCGAGCGCGAGAAGGTCGTCGAGGTCGAGCGCCAGATCGTCGAAGACCACCTGCCCATCGTCATCGAGCCGACCATGCTCGAGGTGCCGCGCTCCGAGCGCGTCGCCAAGGAGCGGCAAAAGCCGCTGTTCGTCGAGCTCGCCGACACCAAGCTGCCGCAGGTCGATTTGCTCGACGCCGCGCCGGGCCGCCAGGAGTCGGTGACGCCCGAGTCGCTGGAGATGACGAGCCGGCTGATCGAGAAGAAGCTCAAGGACTTCGGCGTCGAGGTGCGGGTGGTGGCGGCCTCGCCCGGGCCGGTGATCACGCGCTATGAGATCGAACCGGCCACCGGTGTCAAAGGCTCGCAAGTGGTCGGCCTGGCGCGCGACCTGGCGCGTTCGCTGTCGCTGGTGAGCATCCGCGTCGTCGAAGTCGTGCCCGGCAAGACGACGATGGCGCTGGAGCTGCCGAACGCGCGCCGGCAGACCATCCGGCTGGCCGAGATCCTGGGCTCTCAGGTCTACAACGACGCCGCCTCGACGCTGACCATCGGCCTGGGCAAGGACATCGTCGGCAACCCGGTGGTGGTTGACCTGGCCAAGATGCCGCACTGCCTGGTCGCCGGCACCACCGGGGCGGGCAAGTCGGTCGGCATCAACGCGATGATTCTGAGCCTGCTCTACAAGGCCGAGGCGCGCGATGTGCGGCTCATCCTGATCGACCCCAAGATGCT
>JAUYAJ010000345.1 GCA_030693565.1 Rubrivivax sp. | reverse complement strand
GCTGTTGGCACGGATGACCTTCTGCAGGATGTCGGCAGCGCTCTTGGTCCAGATGAACGGCTTGGGCTTGGTGTTGTGATGGGCGACGTACTCATCGATGGCGGTGACCAACTCGGGCACGCTGGTGAACACGCCGCGGCGCAGCCGATTGACGGTGATGTCGCGGAAGAAGCGCTCGACCATGTTCAGCCACGACGCCGAGGTTGGCGTGAAATGCATGTTGAATCTGGGATGCTTGACGAGCCACGCCTGCACGGCCGGATGCTTGTGCGTGGCGTAGTTGTCGGCGATCAGATGCAGCGTCTTGTCCTTGGGCGTCTCGCGGTCGATCTGTCTGAGGAACTTCAGCCACTCGGTGTGGGTGTGGCGCTGCTGGCACTGACCGATCACTTGACCATCGAACACGTTGAGCGCGGCGAACAGCGTGGTCGTGCCGTTACGTTTGTAGTCGTGCGTCATAGTGGCCGCGCGCCCCTTCTTCATCGGCAGCCCGGGTTGCGTACGGTCCAGCGCCTGCACCTGGCTCTTCTCGTCGCAGCACAGCACCAAGGCATGCTCGGGCGGCGACAGATACAGGCCCACGATGTCTTCGAGCTTCTCCACGAACTTCGGGTCGCGCGAGACCTTGAAGCCGCGCACGATGTGTGGCTTCAGGCCGTTGGCTTGCCAGTGGCGCATGACGGTGCTGGCACTGACACCGAGCACCGCAGCCAACTTGCGCGTGCTCCAGTGCGTGGCCGCTTCGGGCTTGGTCTGCGTGGTCAATTCCACCAGCCGGCCCACATCGACTTTGACCGGCGGCGCCCCGCGCGGCAGGTCGCGCTCGATGCCCTGCAGGCCAGCCTCGGCGTAACGATCACGCCAACGCCCTACCTGCACCCGTCCCACGCACAGCGCATCGGCGATGTCTTTGTTCTGCATGCCCTGCGCGGCCAGCAACACGATGCGCGCGCGCTGGGCGAGCCTGACGCTGGTCGTCTTGGACCGCACCAGCCTCGTCAGCTCGCTCTCTTGCTCATCCGTCAACTCAATCGCCGGGGCTACTCTCAATTGACCGCTCCAATCCAAACCGAAGTAGAGCATTGGAGTGGGGGTGTTCATTTAGGTTCCGTCAAGAACAGAACACTACACTAGC